>DAOQNB010000997.1:0-2634 GCA_035335845.1 Acidobacteriota bacterium
GTGTCCTTTTCGTCCTTTTTGTCCTTTTTGTCCTTTGATTTTGGTCTCATCAGGTACCAAAACTGGGGAACAAGTCAGTATTTTGGGCGAAATTTGGGGAATGAAGAATCGACTAAATATATGTTATTCAAGAGGACAACTCATTCTACCCATTCTTTCGAAACCGAAGTGCCTCTTGTAAAACGACTTCCACCTGACGGCGGGTCTGGGCGGCATCAGTGTCAGGTCGTGATTCAACTTCGATCCGGGCCCGGCGCACGACATTCAAAGATGATTGAACTTCCGCTCCACCATCTAACAACAGCGTCTCAGCTTTGAGAAAACAGGCCAGAATCAGGCGGTTGGGCGACTGACAGCTTTGTAACAACTGCCCGTAGTTAAACCAGTCAACGGCTAAGTCAGCCTGGCTGCTGTTGGGACGCTCAAGCTGCAGTCCTTGTTGATACACACTCAAGGCTTTATCGAATTGTTTGAGCTGGCCATAGGCTTCCCCACATTGAACCAGTGCCAGGGCTTCGACATCACGGTTTCCAAGCTGCCGGGACTGAGCGATGACCGCTTCAAAGTGGGTGATGGCCGCCGGTTGGGCATTCAACTGGGCTTCAGATTGGGCCAGCCGCAAAGTGATCATCATAACATCAACTGGAGTGACCTGATCTGGCGGGAGTTTCCTGGCCGATTCCAGAAACCGTTCAGCGTGAAACATGGCCTTTTGGAAATTGCCCTGTTGTTTATAGTTTTCGGCCAGATACCGATGGGCGTTCACTTGACTCGGGTCAAGTTGCAGGACCTGTTCCCAACTGGCAATCGCTTTATCTGTATCGCCAAATTGGGCCTCCAAAATGGCATAATTCATCAACGCATTGGCATCATTGGGGAGATAAACCACCATTTGTTGATAGTGGGCATAGGCTTCGGTGAGCCGATCCCGTTCAAGCAGCATTTTCCCAAGCAAATGCTGGATATTTGGGTCGTGAGGGTTGACCTTTACCGCTTTTTGCAGGGCGACAATGGTCTGATCAGTATTGTTTTGTCGAAGTTGAGCCTGGGCCAGTCGTCGTTGAACGACTGAATCATACGGGTTGAGTTCTGCCGCCCGGACCAGATTTGGAAGGTTCTGTTCATTGGTTGTACAGTAAAACTTGACCAGATCCAGCCCGGCAAGAAAGAGCAACCCGATGGCAGTTGCGACGCGAAAGACTCGTGCTCCGGAAGTTGGGCCGGTCATCCAGCGAACTGCATCAAACAACGCGACTTTATATTGTGAACTCTCGGCTGCTTTTCCAGTTGATGGTGTCAGGAGCAAAGCGGCGATGCGTCCATCCCTCAATTTCCAGATCACGCCATCCATCATAAAGTGATGAATATTGACAATCGCCGTGAAGATCAAAAAGCTGGCGGCAAAGTCATAGTGAAACACATAACTGATCAGCCACGGACCAGGCAGAAACAACGCAATTCCACCAACAATCAGCGTTCCAAAATAGGCAGCCAGGCTCCAGCCTGGAGAGGTTGCACTGGCCTGGGCTTCGCGGCGGGCAAAATAACTGGTAATCCATAGATATTGAGCCGAGTGCATCACGGCCAGGACGCCGGAACTGTACCGGGTCTGGGCAATTGAGACACCTGATCCGAATTCCACCAGGGTTGGTGCCACAAACCAGAGAAACTGCGTCGAAAGCAACACAATTGGTGACAGCATCGCTTTCCAGCTCGATTGTCGGACCAAAAGCCAGATGCTCCAGAGACTTGTGACCAGAAACAGCCCCACCAGTATTACCCGTGCCCAGTATCCAAACCCAATCGGAAAGCCAAGGGAGACCAGTACCGGATCACTGGATGGACCGCTGTGGAAGGTGAAAAAGAGAATAAAAAACGAAGAGTGAAAGGCTGTGTACAACAGATTCCGTTGCCAGGTGGGTGGCTGAGCCCCAGCCCGTCGGGCAAACATCATGGCCAGTCCGTAATTTTGCCCGGTGTAGTGCCAGGGGCTCCAGGTCACGTACGTCGTGAAAACCCACGGCAGCAGTTCATATGACCAGTGCGTCAGAATCGCGGTCAAAACAATCAACCCGGTGAAGTAGAGGGTAAAATATTTGTATTTGGTAACGTCTTCGTGGGTGCGATAGGCCCGATACAGCGTGGCCATGTAATGCGGATAGTTAAACACCAGCGCCAGCGCATAAAACCCAACCAGAACAGCAATTGGTTTTCCCGGTCCGATTCCATAATCAAGCAGTAGCAAGGGGAGCGACCAGGCCCCACAGCCGATAATCAGGTCAAGCGCCGGATGATACAGCCACGGCGCCGGCGCCGTTTGGGTTGTTGAGGAGGGTTCATTCTTCATTTTTCATTCCCCAAATTTCGCCCACAATACTGGCTGCTTGCTCAGCTTTAGCCTCAACGATAGGTGATTGAGCCCGAATCAAAGGACAAAAAGGACAGAAAGGACGAAAAGGACTAACTGGAAGGTACTTTCAATGAAGGTGTGCTGGCCATACTGACCTTGTTCTTCTTGGAAAGCATTGATTTCTAATCACGAATCACAAATCACGAATCACAAACCACATTCTTCATTCCTATAGTTTTTCAGAAAAAGATTCCCTCCTGGGAACGCCGGCATCCTGCCGGCAA
>DAOQNB010000998.1:0-2629 GCA_035335845.1 Acidobacteriota bacterium
TTATGACGGCACTCGAAGCCGCCCAACTGGATTTGTGGGGTACCAAACTGGTCACCCTCTCGGCTTGTGAAACCGGGATTGGCGAGGCCAAAAACGGCGATGGCGTGTATGGGTTGCGCCGGGCACTGGTTCTGGCCGGGAGCGAAGCGCAACTGATGAGCCTGTGGTCGGTGTCAGACCAGGCAACCCGGAAATTGATGGTGGACTACTACACGCGGTTGAAGGCGGGTGAAGGCCGATCAGAAGCCTTGCGCAATGTGCAGTTGGAAATGCTCAAAGATCCCAGACGGCAGCATCCGTTCTATTGGGCAGCTTTCATTCAATCAGGAGAATGGGCCAATCTGGACGGGAAACGATAGATCAAACTATGTGGGGCTGAGGGCAATTGAAGGGATGAGGGATGAAGGATGAGGGATGAAATAAAACCAGTTCTTCAGCCCGCTTCTTCAGTCAGCTCCAAGCCCCATAAGCGCCAGGATAAGGGTTTTAGGCCCGCAGGGTCACATTGTGTAATAGCCGTGGCGCGAAGCCCACGGTCTTGTTGAAAAAATTGCATTTCCCCTCAGTCCTGAATCCGAAATGATATACTTTGCATTACTGGTTGGTGGATGCTGGGGCAATTTTCTTAAATCCCCAAACATACTGGTGAGCGGCAAGGGGTTTTCCGTCTTTTCCAGGCTGAATGTAGATTTCCCACGGTTGAGGAGCCAACGGAAATTGAAAAGAAAACCGATGCTCCCCGATTTTGGTCAGCGGCATTTCCTGGCCAAGTTCTTTGATGAACAACTGCTGATTTTTGATCAGAATTTCAATCCGAAAGCGGTTTGGCTGGAAATACTGACCTGCATAGAAGTTCATCTCTTCCTGGGTCAGAGGTTGAGATGGGGCTGGAGTATTGATGAGCTTGGATTTGAGCGGAAGCATCACTTCCATGATTTTTTCCTTGCTCTTTGAAAGATCAACTCCATTTCCATTACATAAAAGAATGTACCCAACTTTTTGTTCTGGAAAGACAGCCATCATGGCAACATACCCGGTCATTGAGCCCTCGTGCCAGTACTGCTGTACACCTCGATACTGATTCATAAACAGACCGTATCCATAACTGGTACCATCAGTTGTGCTCAAAAGCCGCGCAACGGGTGATTGCATTTGGGGGAAGATTGACGGGGCAAGAACCTGTTTTGAATCGAGTTTTCCTCCATTCAAAATGGCCGTCACAAACCGGGCCATATCATGAGCACTGGTGTAAAACGTCCCTGCTGGATAGAGCCGTGCGTCATGTGCAAGGGGTCTGACCACGACCGGTTTTTTGTCTTGAGTCTGATGGCCGACAGCCAGCGGATAGGTCATGGCGACGGTGGGCTGGAAGGTTGTGCGGGTCATTCCAAGCGGCTGAAATACCCGCTCTGCCATCAACCCCGTATAGCGTGTTCCCAGCGCTTCGGCAGCCACAAATCCAGCCAGTGCAAAACCGGAATTTGAGTAGGAAAACAATTCTCCGCGAGGAAACAGGGCATAGTCGTCATTCCAGGAACGCAGATAGCCACTCATCAGACTTTCATCCTGACTGCCAAACTCATCCGGCTCATCAATGATTCCAGCGGTATGGCTCAAAAGCTGATGTAAGGTCACTTGAGCGAGTTTGGGATTGAGTCCCTGAACATATTTTCCAATCGGGACATCCAGTTTGAGCTTGCCATCAGTGACAAGACCAAGAACCCCAACCGCCGTAAAAGTTTTCGTGATTGACCCAATCTGAAACAAGGTGTCGGGTGTAACTGGGGTTTGGGTTTCGATGTTTGCCACGCCAAAACCTCTGGAATATATGAGTTGATCACCTTTGACAATCGCCAGAGCGGCACCAGGGCAATTTTTCTCCTGGAGTTCAGCCAGGATCACTCGCTCCAGTTCACCAAAATCTGTAGGTGGTTTTTGAAATCTAGGA
Organism: Acidobacteriota bacterium; assembly: GCA_035335845.1. Classification (GTDB taxonomy): domain Bacteria; phylum Acidobacteriota; class Blastocatellia; order Chloracidobacteriales; family Chloracidobacteriaceae; genus JACQXX01. The sequence continues at coordinate 1,949 of DAOQNB010000998.1, forward strand.
AAGGCTGAAAGTGGAAGACCAGGAAGAAGAATGAACAAGAGTACCAGTAGGTAGAGTGCTTTTTTCGTTGCAATTTGAAGTTTGGCCATAAAGATTTTATCCATTCAGGTGGAATTCCGGGGTGGCACACTCTCAGACACTATTCTGGGGAATGCAAGTTTTTCAGACGCAGAATTTCAGGCTGTGATCTTCTTGTTCATTCGACCCCGGTTTTGAGTTCACTTGTGGGAAGTCACCTTCCCAATTTCGAACAACACGTCTCAGCCAGAGTTCCGGCATGATCTGGAACCTCGGCCTCGGACCGGGAGCCGGCTCATCCTATTTTTGAATGAAGCCTCGCCTTATGAAAAGCTAAAATATTGAAGATATTGTATTTCCCTCAGCGCTTAGCCCGATACCCTCAGCCCAAACTGGTATCAGATCCGGTTTGTGGCACGCGACTTGGCATGTGACGGGTTGATCTGACCTTCTGATCTTCCTTGTCCAAATCGGGCCGCAATTCTGAAAAAGGAAACACACCGCTATGGGATTCCATCTTCGACAAAACCTTCGCTTTGCCTTCCGCATGTTGATCAAAATGCCGGGCTTTTCGGTTATCACCTTGCTGACCCTGGCGCTGGGAATGGGGGCGAACACTGCCATTTTCAGTGTCTTAAACAGCGTAGTCTTGCGGCCATTGCC
>DAOQNB010000999.1:0-2629 GCA_035335845.1 Acidobacteriota bacterium
TCGAAATTACAAGTAGTGGGCCAGGTGGTCTCCTTCCGTTCGCCGATAATACTGATGCCTTTGAACCCGCTACGGGTCAACTTCAGGGAAGCAGAGCCAAGGTCAATCGGGATGAATTATTTAATTTACTCCGTGATCGATGGAATAGCGATGCAGCCTTGAGACAACAACTGTGTCAACGAATTCGTGAAAATGTATTTAAGCCAGGTATTCCAGGCTTTTATGCCCTGGCCTGGGATAATAATGGCACGGGATCGAATGCTGGTGGAGATGGCAAAATTGACCTTGACGTCAATTGGGATCCAACCCCAAACACGGCTGAAAATAGTGATCCAAGGGTAGGAGTCATTGATTTAAATGAGATGACAGTTTTTCCAAATTTGGATCCTGTCAATCAACAACCTAAACTCACTGCTTTTCGGACGAATGTTGGGACATTGACAGCAAATGATTTCACTCATCTGTCTTGGCCGACAACAACCCTCAATCCAAACATTAACAATATTCCAAGCTACCTTAAAGAAGACCCTGCGGCTGCCAACAATACTTTTGATGTTGAGCGCGATGTCTTAAAATTCTTGCAAGGCCTGAGGGATGTAGAGCCTGGGATGACCAATCCTGCTACCGCTGAATTGCCACGTGAAAATATTGTTTTTGATTGGAACGGAGATGGCTTAATTGAACCACCTCACCGCCCGTTTCAAGGTGGAACCCCTTCCCGAAACTCCACTATTACTGAAGGAATTGCCGTTGGATATTCAGTCGAAAGTAATATCTGCTCCCTGATACCGAGTACTTTACGAGTGTCTCAAACTCCTTCAACCACAGCAGATCGTGTAACTTCAGTCCCAGTGGAAGTTCGATTAGTTGAACAAAATGGCACCGTTGTATGGGTAGATCCGGCAAATAACAATGCCGCACTCCAATCATATGTAGGCACCTTAATGTCAAATAATGGAGGTCAAATTCCATTTAGTCAGGCAGATCCGGACCCAGGAGCCGGATCGGGTTTCACAAATAATACAAATAGCTTCAGGATTGATGTTCCTTTTTGGACTTTTCAGCGGTTGCGAACATTGGCCAAGACTGGTACTTCGTATAACTATGCTATAACTATGAAAGTCCGGTCTGCTGTTCGGATTGTTTTCCAACACCCCCTGGCCCCTCGAGGATTGACTGCTGGCTCCTACCCAACCCCCGTTGGGTTTGCAACGCAAGCCGAAGTGGATCAAAGGGGGAATCAAGCCCAAATTGGGCGTCATTTGGGTCTGACCGATGCCCATTATGCCTTTCCAGGGCATTGCTACATGGATTTTATTCCTACTCCAGGCGATGATGATATCCCAGCCGGAGGCGTACCCAACTGGTTACCACGCGTGAGGACGAAGACAGACACGGCGTTTCCGATCAATATCTGGGATCAGCGTGAAGGTCGGCACATCTCACGTCAGTATGGATTCCAGGGGATTCCAACCTCGGCTGATTATCATAATAGCGATGCCGGAACTGGATCCAAGCGAATCCTTGACAATCAGTGGCCGGATTGGCCGAACTCCGGGACGAATGCCGCTGACATTGAAAATAATGAGCGGATCCTCAATACCATGGCCCAGAAGCTCCCGATGCCGAGCCCGATTGCTTTTGAACGTCGGGGGATGATGAACATTGTTGAGCTGGATATGGGGAACCTCAAGAGACTCTTTAGAGGTGATTTTAATAACTTCCTGGGGAATATCGGGGGAGGCTTTACCAGTGGCCAACCACGATACTCACCAATTGATGATTCAGCGACGATTTGGGGTGGAAACGGAATCATTGATATCTCAGACAACGGGTTGATTGTCTATATTTCCGACCGACGCGGAGATGACAATAACGACGGACTCTATGAATTCAATGACGTGTTTGGTGAAAACGGAGTGCTTGATGAACTGGATAACACGGTGAATACCGTGCTTGACCCAGGTTCAGATCAAAAAGGTAAACCAGGAGACGGGATATTCAGGTTTGATGCAGATGTCGAAACCCAACCACACCAACTCGTGGTGGATGATAATTCTCCGCCTCGAACCGGTGAATCTCCACACGGCTCGGTGCCGACCAACGATGGATTTGAATATTTCTGCGGGAATATCTATACCACAACCTGGCGGGTTACCGATCCATACTCAACGCCTCCAGACCAGGACAGTTATCCTGCGCTGCTTCGCGGGGCCGGGATTGCACAAACCATGTTGGGTGTAACCGCTGCCGCTGGAACTGCCCCTGCCGCCAGCCAAACCGGAGCCGTCAACTGGCGGATAGTTGATTCGGCCAAAACGGGTCGTACCAGAGCCTTCCGACGAGGGGTGCGGATTGTCAATGGATGGGATATCCCGCGCTGGTACCTTAAGAAGGATGGTCCGGTTCCACGTCACTTTACCGGCATGTCGCTCGTTTGCGAAAACCCGGTGTATATTTACGGTAACCTGAACGCCATTGGGGTTCAGGAACAACCATCAACGATTATTGATCCTGACTCTGGCCTCCCAGTTGACGGGCCGACGGCCTCACGGCGGTTCCTTCAAACTGGAAACCGAAATATGCCGCTGGTACCAGGTGACTTTAACTCAGCCACGCCAGTATCGGG
>DAOQNB010001000.1:0-2627 GCA_035335845.1 Acidobacteriota bacterium
CTTTCAGCAGAATAAATCGTCTGTCACCCGGCGCACGATTGACTCATCCTCAAGCTCGGAAAGCAACGTGCGAAATGACTTGCCCAGCCCTGGGTGAATTGCATCTGGACACAGATCACAGAGCGGTTCCAGAACAAACCGCCGCAGGTGCAAACGTGGGTGCGGCAGTGTCAACCAGACACCGTCGCGGTATTCGTCACATGTAACATAGTGCTGTGCTGTTCGACAAAGCAGCAAATCAATATCGAGTGTCCGGGCCCCCTTGGGAACGGTGCGAACCCGGCCAAATTCGGTTTCCAGGGCCAGGCATTCAGCCAGAAAAATGAACGGGGAAACAGGTTCAGAGAAAGTCAGTTCCACCACTGTATTTAAGAACCAGGGTTGATCAAGATAGTCAACCGGCTCGGTTTCATACCATCCGGCCACCCGGCCCGTGACTCCCGGACGGGCACACAACCGCTCAATTGCCGTTTGCAGCAACACCTTTCGATCACCCAAATTTGAACCAAGCCCAAGGTAGAGAGTTTGCATATCAATAATACCAATCAGGGTTCAGGGTTCAGGGTTGAGGGTTCAGGGTTCAGGGTTTTCGAATTTAATTCCTTTTCGTCCTTTTCGTCCTTTTTGTCTTTTAGAACCCTGAACCCAATTTCATTAGGATTTTATTTTCTTCCGGGTTCCTCAGTGCTCTACCTCCAGCCGTTCCAGGCTTTCAACCGCATAGGTCATCGTGGCCCAACTCACAATTCCAGTGAGAATCAGGCAACTTCCCCAGCCAAACAGGTTGAGCCAGATCTCAAACTGGGGAAATGCCTGCCCAAAGGCGGCACATCCCAGTACTGAGGCAAAGGCAAACCCAATGTAGGTCAACAGCAGAAGTGGCGTCAGGCATCCAGCTTTCACCGTTGCCTGCTGCTGTGGGTTTTCCCAATCCAATTTTGGAAAGATGGCATGAAGGCCAATTACAATACTGGTGGCCCCAATCCCAATCAGGTAAATCAAACCGAGCGAGGTGAGAATCTCAGTCACGCTGCTTTTGCGCAGGAATGAAAGCAGGAGGACAAAAAAGGTTCCAGCGACCGGGTAGGGTAAATAGGCCAGGAGAAATTTTCCAAATAATACCTGCCAGGCTGAGACTGGCGCCACTTTGAGTTGCCAAAACCCTTTGCCTTCGCGGTTGATTCCGGGGCCGAGGGCACCGGAAAGTGAGCTACAGAGAAAGAACGTGATTCCCGTTGTGCCAATTCGTTGAAAAATCTCGGCAAGTTTACCCCGATGATCACTCACGCCAAAATCTCCCGTCACAAGCTGGTACATCCAAAAGAGCGCAAAGACGAGTGGGAAAATCAGGTTCTGCAAATTGCGAAAATCACGAGTCATCAGCCGCACATCTTTGTACAGGATCGCCCGCGAACCAGATGGAACGACCCGAACCAGCGAATTTTCCAGCCGTCTCAGGAACGTTTCACGAGTTTCAACCAGTGCCAGATCAGAAGCGGCTGATTTGGCTGGTCGGCGCCGCCCGCCCGCCGCAATATTTGACCAACCGGTATAATAAAGCCGTTCAGTCACCCACAGACACGCCAGAAAAACCCCAACTGATACAGCAAAAAAAATCCCGCCATACAGAACCAGAACTCCAGGTTGATGATTCCCGGCGGCAACCAGGGCCCGTCCGGCCCAGCTTGACGGAAGCATCCACGAATCCAGAAATTGAATCAGCGTGAGGGCCTGCGGTGCCCGTTGTGTGCCAATCGCCCGTGGAGCAAGCTGCGACAGAATAAAACCAGCAATCCCGATGAGCCCACCAATGGCTGCCACCAGTTCCTGTACCCGATGAGCTGGGATCACCCGGACAATCGCCATAACCCCAATGGCGCCCAGGCCAGCCGGCAGTAGCGGCATGGCATACACAACCAGCGGGGCAACCACAAAATAGAGCCAGTCAAAGTCCATTCCAACACCATATCCCCAGGCCAGCGGCATCAAAAAAATGGTCAGTAAGACATATGAGATCTGCAATCCACTAAAGAACTTGACCACAAACACGGCTCGCATTGGAATTGGTGCCACCAGCAACATTTCCATATCGCCTGATAGATACAGGGCCGAAAGGATGCTGACAATGCTGGTTAACAGCAGCAACATCAGAACAAAAAACAAGACCCCGCCTGGAAGCGCCTCCAATGCCATCAAAATATCAAGACTGGTGATGGTTTGAATTTCAACTGATCCACGAGCGGCAACTCGCTGCATGGCCGTATCAAAATTGGGGGTCCGGATCGCCTTTACCATCAGGCCAATCACATTTTTTGATGTCCAGAATGCCATAGTTGCTACGGCCATCGAGATGACAGCCAGGAACACAACCCCGGCTTTTCGCCCCAAACCACCCCTCCAAAAGGTATTTCGGGCAACCAGCAACCGCATCTGAAAAATGACCGAAATGGCGTTGAACATAAGAAATGGGTTCCGGGTTCCGGGTTCCGGGTTCCGGGTTCCGGGTTCCGGGTTCCGGGTTCCGGGTTTTCGAATTTATGTCCTTTTTGTCCCTGACGTCCTTTATGTCCTTTTTTGGTTTCCCCGGAACCCGATCAGGCTTCGCTCAAACAGGCGGCCAGTCGGGC
>DAOQNB010001001.1:0-2621 GCA_035335845.1 Acidobacteriota bacterium
ATGGCCTGTGGCAATCAGGTTCCTGTCAGCCGTGGCCACATCAAGGAACTCCGAACCGCGTTGAATTTATGATGTCAGTTTGGAGGCAGCAGTCAGTAGTCAGTAGTTCGCTAAGTTTACTTTTTTGAATGGTTTCTCGATTTCAAACCCAAAAAGATAGCGATTTGGAATAGCTGGTGACTTTAATCAAGCAGGAAACAATCCTCATTTCCAAACAAAGAATTACTGCACAAGGATTTTATTGCACATTGGTATTGTTTGGATTATCAAGTCAGCGTTTTAGGTTCGAGGTCGGTTACCTCAACTTCATCCTTTTTCACCTGAGACTTTTGCGGCATTCGTTTTGTTTTCCAGGCCAGAAATCGCCGCCATGACAGAGCAATTCCAGTCCAGACCAGAAACGCACCTCCCAACGAAGCAACACAGGCCATGATTTGCCCAGGCAATCCGGCAGCTTCGCCAGTATGAGCGGTGCGCACCCACAACCGGAGCTTTCGACCTGAACTGTATTCAACATAGGGTTCCCACTTCACAACCTCGGCAGTTGTCTGATTGAGCGTCAATTGTGAACGGCCAATTGGATTCCACGACGTGCCATCATCAATTGAAAATGACACTGGCGCCGTTGGACTCGTGGCCAGCCGGATCGAAATCAATTCCCAGCGCGGCACTTGCTGTTCGGCTCGCTGCCAGAGTTGATCCAGATTGGCAGGAATCACCGGCTGCGATTGGGCTGACTGGGATGGTCCACCCTGGTTCGCGGCAGGTCCCGGTCCGCCCGATCCTCCAGCATTGGGGTTTCCTTCTCGACGTTGCTGACCACTTCCGGCGTTTGGACTTCCCCCGCCTGGGCCGCCAGGTCCACCGGCACCTGGGCCACCAGCTCCTGGAGGCGGGCCCGGACGCGGGCTGCCCGTGATGGTATAGATCAAATTATTGGCCCACTGGTACGAAATCACCATTCCGGTTGCCGTCAGCACAATCAACACCAGCACACACCAGATCCCAATCACATTGTGCCAGTTAAAATCACGCGCCTTCCCTTTCAACCCTGACCTGAACAACGTAATCGCGGCCAGATGCTGGCGAGTCCATTTTTTCGGCCACCAGATGTAAATGCCACTGATGGCAAGAAAGAGAAACGCGGCATTACAGGCACCAGTAATCGCTCGACCAATGGAACGGCTTTCACCCTGCGCCCCAAGCCACCGGTGCCAGTCTGTGATTTCGTGGAAAAAATTGCGAACCCCCTTCGACCCCGTACCCAGCGAAGCGCCAGTGTACGGATTGACAAACAGTGTCCCATCACGTCCCAGCGAGACAGAGACGGCGGCTGTCGGATCGGCTTCAACCGTTATTCCGGCTGGCTTTACCGTCGGATTGTCAGCCTGAACTTTTGCCAGCAGCGCCTGCGGGCTCATTCGTACCGCATTTGCGGAAGGAGGTTGAACAACTCGCTGGTCACGTTCGGCAAACCGGGTAATCTGGGCCTCAAAAGCCAGCAAAACCCCCGTCACCGACATCACAAACACCACCACACCGGCAATTACACCGGCCAGCAAATGACACCAAAAGAGAATTTTTCGAAAGGACTTCATACGCTTTATGTACCATCAGAACAAAATTACGGCTTTTACTGAAAAAGAAAGCAGGTCAATGCGCCTCCATTGAAGCACATTGACCCTGAATAGACGATGAATGTCTGAGGGCTAGGGGCTCAGGGCTGAAGACATCGGGCTGGGGGCTGAGGGCTTGGGGCAATTGAAGGGATGAGGGATGTGAGGGATGAAAGAAACCCAGTTCTTCAGCCCGAAAATCTTCAGCCCTCAGCCCGACTTCTTCAGCCCAACTTCTTCAGCCCGTCTTCTTCAGCCCCAAGCCCAATGTCTTCAGCCCTAAAACCGATATCCCATCCGGAAACTGACCGTGCGCGGTGGTGCAATTTCAAGACCCGAACCAACCGTTCCGCTGACGAAAATCACCCGGTCGGTCAGATTTTCAAAGTTAAGGGCAAAGTCAATATGTTCGTTCCAGCGGTAGAAAAGTGCGGCATCCAGTCGCGTAAACGCTGGCAACAAGAGCGGATCCGGAGCGGTTGGAGTTCGCGCCCCGTTGCCTCCCAGGCGTTCATCCTGCCAGATCAATCCCAAACCAGCACCAAAACCCTGGAATTTCCCTTCGGTCCGATCATAGCGGCTCCACACGCTATAGGACCATTTGGGTGATTTTTCAGCCCGTGATCCCGGAATGGCATTGGTCGGTGCCGCACTGGCTGGACCTTCGCCCGTGTAAATCGCATCCAGGTAACTCACGGCTGCGGTGACACGCAAATCCCGAATTGGCTGAAATTCCGTGGACAGTTCAATACCGCGTGCCCGACGGCTTCCAGCTTCGACAAAATAGCGGTTGCCATTTGGGTTGAGATCGTTGGGACCTGACTGGACCAGAGCATTGGAGACTTCATTGTGGAAAAAGCTCAGGGTCGCGGATGCCCGGCGGTTTGGCAGATCATATTTCGCCCCAAACTCATAGTTGCGACCAATTGAGGGGTCAAACGTGTTGCGCTTCCCAGTGATGTCTTCGGCATTGGCATCTGCCGGGTTATAACTGGTGGCATAGCT
>DAOQNB010001002.1:0-2619 GCA_035335845.1 Acidobacteriota bacterium
GAATATGAGCAGGTTTTTGCCGCTCAAATGGGTGCCACACCTGACCAATCAGCCCAGATTCCAACATCACGCATTAAAATGACCGAGCGGTTCGATGATTTTTCAGAAGAACAGGGCCTGGTGCTGCCACACAGCTACAAGATTTTGTTTTCCCCAGATGGTTCAACCCAATTCAACTGGCAGATCACGATTCAAAAAGTCGTAGTGAACGAACCAGTTGACCCATCCACGTTTCAGCTTTCGCCTGGCAAATAGGCATTTGGGGTTCTGGGTTTCTGAAAGGATGAGGGATGAGGGATGAGGGATGAAAAAAATCACCTTGTCAGTTGGTCATCTTGTCAGGATTTGGGACTCCGGGTTCCGGGTTTTCGATTTTATGTCCTTGTCGTCCCTTTCGTCCTTTTCCCCGAACCCCGAACCCCAACGAGGTACACCGTATGTGTCGCAACATCAAACCCCTGTTCAATTTCGAGCCACCTGTCACGGATGAAGAAATTCGGGCCGCCGCGCTCCAATTTGTGAGAAAAGTGAGTGGCTTCAATAAACCATCAAAGGCCAATGAACCCGCGTTTCTGGCAGCAGTTGAGGAAATTGCCACCATTTCTAAAAATTTGCTGAATGCCCTTGAGACAACTTCTCCTCCGAAAAGTCGTGAGGAAGAGGCAGCCCGAGCACAGGCACGATCAGCCAAAAGATTTCCGACGTAAACCGCTCTTTGGACTCACTTCATTTGATTTGCGGAAACAGATGCGCCAGCCGGAGTTCCCGAAGCATGGCGCTTTTCTTTGCCTGGTGGGTCTGCATCCGCTGCAAAATGTCATCCAGTACCTGAACGGCATTGACCACAAAGGGCCCTTTATTGAGCATCACGCATTCGGCCCGGTGGCCCATCGCGGCGTCGGTAATTTCAGCCCGCGATGGCATTCCCTGGCGGGCGAGCGTTTCCAAAACCTGGGTTGCCCAAATCACTGGCACATGCGCGGCTTCACAAATCCAGAGAATTTCCTCCTGCACTTCGGCCAGTCGTTCAAAGCCACATTCAACCGCCAGATCACCACGGGCAATCATCACGCCGGAACAGGGCATGCGCATGGCAGTCAGCAACATGGCAGCCAGGTTTTCAAATCCCCGGCGGGTTTCAATCTTGAGAATCACCGCCGGTTGCGGCCCACCAATTCGGTTGATTTCCTCGCGGAGCAAATCAACATCCTGGGCTTGATTGGCAAACGAGAGCGCCACGGCATCGGCGTGATGAACCACAAACCGGAGATCGGCAATATCCTTTTCGGTCAGTGCCGACAACCGTAGTGCACTGTCAGGCAGGTTGATGCCTTTATCACTTCGGAGTTTGGCCCCTCGGGCGGCGGTCTGGGTGATGCGAACCAGGATCCGGTCCGCTTCGATGCGTTCGATTACGCCGCCGATTTTGCCATCATCAAACCAGATTCGCTCTCCGGCGCGAATATCGTCAAAAACTTCGGGTAAGGTGCAGCCAATCGAAGCCGGACAGAGGATTCGCCCACGGCTATCCACCGTGGCGGGTCGGCCCGGTTTTAAATTCCGAGTCAAAATCAGCAAATCCCCTTGCTGCAAGCTGATTGGATTCTCTCGTGGGGCAAACACCCCAACTTCTGTTTTCCCAGTTTCCGGACGGTGATCACCCGGCTCCAGGTGGAGCACAATTCCAGGAACGATATAGGCAACGCGCTTGAGTTCGGCCCAGCATCCATCATCGGTGGCGTCCACCACGTGCAGAGTCCTTGGGGCACCGCGAAGGTCACGAAACTTAACCGCGTCTCCGACTTCAAGTTGCGCCAGCCAGTCAGCCGATACCGGGAGAATGGCATCCGCCGGCGACGGAGACCGAACTGGCGATTCTTCATTGGTGAGCCACACCCGAGCCGGGGCCACAACTTTTCCATAGACATCGCGTTGCGGACGAATCTTCATCACCGTCGGTCCAGGTTCCAGTGGCCCAGTGCGTAACTTCGGTCCCGCCAGATCCATTACGACCTGACACGACCGACCCAGCGACGCTTCGGCATGGCGAAGGTGGTCAATCATTTGTTTCCAGGCTCGGGTGTCGTCGTGGGCACAATTGATGCGCATGCAATCCATTCCCTGCTTGACCAGATTGTGGACCAGCATGTAATCGTCGGCGGCTTCGCTGGGCATGGTGACCATAATCCGAACTTCTCGACCTGGCGGAACTGGTCCCAGCAGCCGTTCGGTATGGTCAGTAAGCAGGCGCTGACCTCCAGCAAAATCAAGGGCTGGGGTCACTGGATCTGGTAAATCCCCATCGCGCTGAATCAGCCGATGCAGCGCACGCAACACAGCATCCACCGTCGCCAGCACGTGCGATTCGGCACGGCCCAGCGAAGATAACCCCAACGCCGCCAGCCGTAACTGGAGCGGGCGAAGGTCATGTCGCCGCAACGCCAGATAATGGAGCAGGTTGCGGGCGCTTTCATGGTAGGTTGGGTTGAGTTTGTCCAGAATCGTTTCAGCCGGGCTGGCCAGATTGATCATCTCGGCCCGGATCGTAGTCAATTCAGCAAATAGCGATTCCATTTCCTGGGTCAGTTGAAATGGAGTGAGTTCACGACAATCGTTTGG
>DAOQNB010001003.1:0-2616 GCA_035335845.1 Acidobacteriota bacterium
CAGATTCACCCCCGACATCAATGCCATTGTTTCAAGCCGGTTCAAGGCATCCACCGGAGAGTCAGCATGTAAACTCGACATTGAGCCTCCGTGACCAGAGGTTAAAGCCTGGATAAGGTCAAGCGCTTCGCCTCCACGACACTCTCCGATCACAATCCGGTCGGGGCGCATTCTCAGGGCCGAATGAAACAAATCGCGGATGGTTACCTCACCACGACCGTAGCGATTTGCAGGTGTTGCTTCAAACGACAGGACATGAGGCTGCTGGAGCTTTAATTCGGTGGTGTCTTCAATAACGACAATTCGTTCCCTGGTTGGAATCGCGGCTGAAATCGCGTTGAGCAAAGACGTCTTTCCAGTTCCAGTTCCGCCGGAAACGATGAGGTTTCGGCCCAACGCGATGATGAGTTCAAGATATTCTCTGGCTTCTGGCGAAAGCACCCCCAATTCAGTCAATCCAGTCAGTGAAAATGCCCGCCGTGAAAATTTGCGAATCGAGAGGCACAGACCCTTCCGTGAGTTTTTGGCAAACACCATATGGACTCGTGAACCATCTGGAAGGCGTCCATCTAAGCGGGCTGTTTCTGCCGTGAGTCGTTTTCCCGAATATTGGGCGATATTTCGTGCTGCCCGCAACAGCGAATCTTCATCTCCAAAGGCACAGGGGGTCCGTTCCAATTGGCCTCCGCGCTCAATAAAGATTTCCTTCGGACCGTTGATCATAATTTCAGAAATGGAATCATCGGCCAGAAATGCTCCGATTGGTTCAAGGAGTTTACGCAGGGTAATTTCGAAAACCTGTTCTCGATTCATAATGATGTCATACCAATTAGGGTTCAGGGTTCAGGGTTCAGGGAAATACAATTCTTTCAACAGTTTAGCCTTCTTGTAATCCGAGGACTCCATTCCCAAACGATATTAAAAGCTGCTTGAGTGGTCTGGGGCGATGCCTCGTAGCTCACGGTTCAAGCCGCCGCTTTGCAATGATGCACCCAACACTGGCACTGGTTATGTTTCCAGCAGGAGAGGTGGTGTGGCGTCCCGCACCTGGGGCATTGGACCACGACATCGCCAGGTTTAAACGTCCACTGCCTTCCGAGATTGGTTCCTTCGTTGGGGCAAGTCTTCCCGATCAGATCAGAACCAGCCTGGAGGGTAAACACAATCCCTGGTTCGTGGATGATCGGCTGCTGAATAGAAATTCCTTTCCCTTTGATCGGTTGTTCGATGGGTTGAGGGGGAAGTGTGGGCGTTGAGGTACGAAGTGGCGATGCTGAGTTGTGTCTCCACAGGAAATAGAGTCCTGCCGCGACCAGAACCAGCAACATCAGCAATCCTGCGACAATCACCAGCCCAACTGGACCCGTACCTTTTTTCTGAACAGGTGGTGCTGGTGGCGGTTGGGGTAACGGAATCTCAGGGGGCGCCACGGGTTCCTGGATCATCGGCACTGGAACATCAGTTGGATTCCACCCCAAGGTGATGACAACCGGCAATTCAGTCGCATTGAGATTGACTCCGATCCGCAACTGGTGGTCTTGAAGGTCAGGTTGGAACCCATCCGGCATCCTGATTTTCAGCGAGTAATCCATTCGAATGGATTGGGAAATCGAGTCAAATACCGATTTGAGACTCGTCACCAAAAGTTGACCCGTTTCAACGCCTTCTTGTTGTGCCTGACTGATCAAGCTCTCAATATTGATGTATGAACTTGAGGCCGGATCTGTCATTCGTTTGAGCGAGTTGCGGTCAACATAATGAATACTGTCAGGGTCGTCTGATCCAACCGCGATGGTAAATAACCGAACTCCGGACTGTTGCGCCAGTTGTTTGATCTGGGTTTCCTGGTTTTGTTGAAAAGTTTTAAAACTCCCTGGGTTCTCAGATTTGAGTTGTTGGGATTCTGGGGAATATTCAAATCCGTCGGAAATCAAAATCACATTTTGGATCTTCAGCTTTTGTGCCTGTTCGAGTGCAAACTGGGCGCCCTGGTACAGCCGTGTCCCCTCGGCCTCGGCTCCAGTCGTGTTAAAAGAATCAATCGCTGTTTTCAGCCGGGATTTATCCTGGGTTGGCGGGACCAGCAAGCGTTGCGAGAGGTTGAATCCAGCAAAGGCCAGCCGGGTTTTGGCCGGTAACCGATCAACCAGCCAGGTCAGTGCATCTTTAGCACAATTCAACTTTGAATATCGCGTGGGCACCGGGCCGGGTTCAAAACCGTTGACTGGAAAGCCCTGTTTCAATTCTTCCAGGACGGAAAATTCTTCTGTGACCGGCTCAAATTGCTTGTCCATACTCCCGCTTCCATCCAAAAGAAAGAGGACGCTGGTCGTGCCATCAGTAAGCTGGTTGAATTCAAGCGAACGAACTGGAAGTGGCGTGCCGTCAAGGGTCACCGCAATATTTTCTGGTTCGAGTTGAGTCACATTCGCCTGACCCTTTTGAGAAATCGAAAACGGGAGTTGGATCGTTGGCCACTGACTGAGATCAGCCTGTTGGGCATTGAGGCGAAAGCGACTTTGAGTGGTTGATTCAACTTGTTGCTCACGGAGCTGGGGCACCGGGAGTTGAGAAACGGTGGGCGCAACCAGTTCAGATTGAGCCGCGACCTGGAGC
>DAOQNB010001004.1:0-2614 GCA_035335845.1 Acidobacteriota bacterium
AGGGTTCAGGGTTCAGGGTTCAGGGTTCAGGGTTCAGGGTTTTCGAAGAATGTCACCTTGTCACTGTGTGAGTGATCAGCTTCTCCGCATTGAGTTTAAAGAGTTTCGACTCAATTTCCGGCCCTAACTCCAGGCTGCGAAGGCCCGCCAGTTGATCGGCGTAAGGATAGGGAATGTTCGGAAAATCTGAGCCGTACAAAATTCGATCCTGAAAGCGGAGAAAGAAATCGCGGCCAGGGCAGTTTTTCTGAAAAACCGTGGCGTGAACACAGTTCATCGCCGTGTCAAAGTAGATCGTTTCAAAGTCTTCGGCAAGTGCGCTGTAGTCGTCATATTCAAAAGCACCACAGTGGGCCACGATTACCTTGAGCCTTGGAAACTCCTTGACGACACGTCGAAGCCGCTCAGCACCATCTTTGAGCAAGTACACCGGCCCCGAGCCAGGATGACAAAGCAGGATTTTTCCCATCCCTTCCATAACGTCATACGCCGGGAAAAACCGTTCATCATCAAGCATTTCCTGTGACACAAACGGGTGGAGCTTGATCCCGTGAAAACCATATTCCTCAAAAATCCGCTGCGCCACTGCCGCCGTGTTGCCATCACCAGCAAAAATTGTCCCAAACGGAATCAGTTCCGGGATTTCCTGGGCTGATTCACGCACAAATTCATTCAAAAAATGAGCCATTCCAGGGCGATGGGCATACACCAGTGAGGTAAAGCGTTCAACACCCTGCTGTTTAAGCGTGGCAACATGCTCTGGCCCGTGAACCTTGTAATGGACTTTCCACAGCCCAAAACTTTCGGTTTCAAAGTAATTCCAGATCGCCTGGAACACACGGGACGGGAAGAAATGGACGTGAATATCAATCACGGGAAACTCCTGTTCCAGTTTAATGTACCTGATTGTGGAGCAAATGCGAGGTGCGAACTGTAGGTAATCCATCCGTCGGGTGAATCATAGCGCACGACAAAAGAGAGCGGCTCAAGTCGGACTTTTCGAATGCCAGTTGGAGGCAATGGGATTGTGCCGGATTCCCCATGCCCCGTCAAAATCAGATGGTATTGACCATTTTGATATGGCCCAAAGTTCCAGGCAAACCGGTTGTTTGTATAGGTCAGGCTGATGGAAAGTGGTTTATCTGCAAAGACTTGCTGTTTCCAAAGATTGATTCGCCCTGGGATATCAGCCGTGATGTCACGCATTGAGCCCGTGATTGGGTCATAGGTCCAGATCGTTCGTCCAGCCAGATCAAGACGACTCAGATCATATTCGTCAGAAACAATTGTGGCACCAGATGGCCAGAGGTGGCCTTCAGTTTTCAGTTTGGCCAAACCATTGAGATTCCAAAATGACACCCGCACAGTTGATGAAGGCCACATGATCCGGTCCGGGGTTGAATCCCAGAAAAACCGCTGCTGGGTTTCAATTTCGGTAATCAATGGCGTCAGCATCCGATGGGCCACTAACGTTTGAAAGCCAGTCAAACCAGTCAGAACCAAAAAACCACTCATCGCCAGCCATTGCCCACGTCCAGAGACAGCCAGATCGTGGACGACAATGACAACCAGCCAGCACACACCAAACCAGGGCACGAGAAAATACCGATCAGCCACCTGCAACCCAGGCGACACCGCCAGTGGTACGAGCGGTCCAATCAGGCCAGCGGCTGCCATTATCACCAGTCCAATCAGGTGTTTGTTTCGCGCCAGAAACCAAATCAATATCCCACAAAATACACCGGCGGTACTCAGTCCAACAATTGAATCTCCAAGCAAAATAACTGGAATTTGAGCCAGCCCGGCCACCACGACACCAGGTTCAACCCCAGCCGACACCGCCACCGGTCCTCCCACAAACTCACCAAGCATTGCCCGACGCCAGAGCACATATCCAGCCGCAACCACAAGCATTGGAATCAGATGCCGCCAGTGCTGACGCCAGCCAAAGCCTGGAAAGAACGGCAGCACAATCACCAGCGGGACAAAAACTTCTTTGGCCGTCATCGCTAACAGATAAGCCACCGTGGCCGCCAGGGTAAAAACCAGTTGGTCGTGCTTGAGGGCGTGCCGGTACACCAGCAGCGCGATGATAAGAAAAACGAGTCCTTCGCCATAGTGGCGAG
Organism: Acidobacteriota bacterium; assembly: GCA_035335845.1. Classification (GTDB taxonomy): domain Bacteria; phylum Acidobacteriota; class Blastocatellia; order Chloracidobacteriales; family Chloracidobacteriaceae; genus JACQXX01. The sequence goes on from DAOQNB010001004.1 coordinate 2,127, forward strand.
TCATCAGTTGTTCAGCGATAAATTTCACCGGAGCACTGATCAAAAACAACCCACTTCCAGCCAGCGACCAGCCAACCGAATTGATGGCAATCCGCAACAAGGCATACAACCCGGCTCCACCAGCCCACAGCACACAGAGTTGATGCAGATAAAACCAGCGCGGCGTCAATCCAAACAACAACAGATCAATTTTGTAAGAAACTGCCAGCCACGGCGTCAGGCTGGCGACCGAGAGTTGCTGGTAACAATCACGCACGGCAAAGGGTTCCCAAATTCCATGCCGGGACGCAAAAAGCAAATGCTGCGGATCATCCCAACGCCACCAGCCGTGAAGAGTTCCCCAATGCAATCCAAAGGTGAGAATAAACAAGCTCCCAACTGCCAGCCAATCAACAGGTTGAATGAGTTTTTTGGCGAAAGAGATTGAGAGAGGCATAGGGTTCCGGGTTCCGGGTTCCGGGTTCCGGGTTCCGGGTTCCGGGTTCCGG
>DAOQNB010001005.1:0-2613 GCA_035335845.1 Acidobacteriota bacterium
CCTGTTTTTCCACGAAAATCATTATTGACGTAGACGTCACAATTTCCAGGTTGGGTGCTGACCATCAGTACGGCGCCCTGGTTGGCAACTGGTTGACCGGTATTGAGAACCGCCGCTTCAAGTTCTGAAGCCAGAACAGCCACTGATTGTTGTCGATTGGCTGGATCTTTGGACATTGCGCGCAAGACAACCATTTCCAAGGCTTCGGAAATCACCGGGTTGAGAGTTCGTAGACTGGGAGGGTTCTTCAACAGGTGGCCTGAAACAATTGCCCCAAACGAGTCTCCCTTAAATGGGACTTCTTTCGTTAACATCTGGAAAAGAACTACGCCAAGGCTATAGACATCCGAGCGTGGGTCAACGGCTTTCCCATTGCACTGTTCAGGCGACATGTAATGAGGCGTTCCCATCACCCCTGTTCCCAATGTCGCGGGCCCATCTCCCAATACTTCGCTATTGAGAATTTTGGCAAGCCCAAAATCAAGCACTTTGACTACCGATTCATTACTGCTGCTTCCGGACTGGCTCCCACTTTGACTTCCACTGGTTGGGGCCGCAGGAAATAAATCTTCACCCGTGACCAGTCCCATATCCTCCAAACTGACGCCAGATTGTTTGGGCCGGCTGATCATGATGTTAGAGGGTTTGAGATCACGATGGATCATGTTCAGCGCATGGGCCGCACTGACACCGCTGCACACCTGTTTCATGATTTTGAGGGTCCGCTCGGGTGAGATTGGGCCTTCACTATTGATAATCTCGTGCAGACCACGCCCTTCGACGTACTCCATCACCAGGTAAAACACCCGTTGATCAGTCACCCCAAAGTCGGTCACCCCAATCACGTTGAGATGATGAATCGCCGCTGAGGCCCGTGCTTCCTGTCGAAATCGTTCAATTGCCGTTGGATCCCGGCTGGCAAAATCAGGTAAAACCGTTTTGATGGCAAATTGACGCCCCAGATGCACGTGCTCCGCACGATAGACGGTCCCCATTCCGCCCCGCCCCAGGCACGAAAGAATGCGGTATTTCCCGTCGATCAGGGTCGTTCCAGGCATACTGAACGCTAAATCCGACTGGTCTTTGGGGCATTTGAGAACGTTATCCTCGTAGCAACTGCGACAGGTTGGACACTCCTTCATCAATCACACTCCGGCCCACTCGGCTTTTCAGTGATGTTGAAAGCCCTTTTTTAAAATTGCTCGTCGCGGAAAGATCCCGCCGATGCAATGGCTTTTGTTGTGTAAACTCAGAATTTCCACGATTTGTGGAGTTGTGAAGCGTTAAGGCGGGCAGTTTAGCACAGGGTTTTCAGATGACGAAACGACAAATATGGAGTGCGGTGACTTGACACTGCTTTCATCTACACAAAAAACAGTGTCAACCTATTGCACTCCATATGTCGGCTTATCGCTGTTCCTGAGGGGACTGGGATGAAGGCTGATCACTGGTCTCATCTTGAAAGGCGGGAACTTCACGAACAAGCTGCGGCGCCGGCAGGTAGATAAACACAAATTCGTCATAGCGTTTATCACGGCCATTTTGACGTTGAAATGCCTGCTTCCGACTGGTACTTACCACACCAACAATTGGCAATCGCTCCTGGTCAATTCCAAAAGCAGATTGATCTTTTCCATCTGATGGTTCACCCGTAGTTGCAGTGCCTCCAGATGATGATGTGTCTTCGTCCTCGTCCTCGTCGTCATCATCTTCATCATCTGAATCAGTGGCCTCGTCTTCATCGTCCTCGTCATCCTCATCATCCTCATCTTTGAAATCAATCGGATTCACCAAAACCCGATAGTTATCTGGGATTCGTTGACGATAATAAGCGGCCCACTCCTGCAAATATCGATTTAAGAGTGGATCCCCCACCCGCAGTGCCCGCCATTCACGCCCATTGGCCATCGGGTCTCGCAAGGCTGACGGACGTAAAAAGTGAACCAGTCGCCCGTTAATATCAACACCTTTGGCAAGGTCTTCTAATTTTGTCACAAACAAGCCGCCTGGATTCAACTGCCCCAATCGCCCTGAGTTGTTGTATCGGGCAATGGCTTCGGCAATGGAGTTACCGCGCTGGATCAGTTCCAGTTCCTGTTCCTGTTGGCGTTCAGCCTGAAAATTTGTGACTGACATCGTCAGGTAAATAGAAAAAACAGCCAGCGCCAGGACCAGAGCTAACAGGCTATACCCCTGCTCTTTGGCTCGAAACCGGGTCGAGGCAGATTGAATATGGCGGATGCGGTTGATTGGCATACCTTACTGCTTTCCTCGGGCAGTTTTTCCAAAGGGAACCGGGCGATTGATGAGTTGCTGCCGTTTAGCACGTAACTCTTCACGATTGATCTGTTTGACTTGATCTTGGGAGAGTGGGTTCCCGTTGGAATCGGTCAACCCAGATCCAACTTCCTGTCCATCAGCTTTCTGAACTGCCGCGTTCGGATCAACTGACCCAACCATACTGACACCAGCACTGCCACTGGGTTGTCCATACTGCGAATAGGCACTGGATGCCCCTCCACCTCCGCCTCGATTTGAAGACGGTTGGGGCGAACCAAACGATGCCGTATTGCTCGAATCGGTGGTGAGTTGATAGCTATGATACACCCCACT
>DAOQNB010001006.1:0-2601 GCA_035335845.1 Acidobacteriota bacterium
AATGAAGAATGAAGAATGAAGAATGAAGAATGAAGAATGAAGAATGAAGAATGATCCTGAGATTTCACTCTGTCTTCTTCAACCCGCTTTCTTCAACCCGACTTCTTCAGCCCTGAGCCCTGGTTTTTCAGCCCAGGGTGTTCGTCGTTCGCAGTTCGTGGGCGACGGCCTTGCCGATTTCACGGGCCTGCTCAAGGTCTTCTGGCGCCAGCGAAATGGCACCGACCACCGCATGACCGCCACCACCGTAGCGTTCACAAATCTTGGCCAGGTTATGTGTCCGTTCCATTCCGCTCCAGGGATTGTAGCCAATCGAAATTTTGGACCGCGTGGCACCCCGGCTCACGCCCACGCTATAGCGGGCTTTGGGAAACAGACAATAGGCAATGAACTTATTGTAGCCTTCAATATCGTGGTCGCTGACATCAAAATACACCACGCCGTCAGAACATTCACCAGCACTCTGAATGATTTCAACTGCCTGGTTGTGCCGGGCAAGCAACGGGGCAAACACCGCCTGAACACGCTCGTCGGCTGCGGTTTCAGCCAGAGATTTGACCTGTAACAACCGAATAATGTGATGGAGCAGGCTTTGGTCCCGATTTGATTCAATCACCAGTGCCAGTTGGGGGGCGGGTTCTTTGAGATTGATCGCATTTTCCGGAGATTCGTACTGCGCCCCATCAATTAAATCAGCCCACTGAATCAGTTCAGTGAGTTCGGGCAGGTCCAGGTCAAACTTTTCGCGGGCGATGTCGGCAATATATTTGGTGCAGGATTTGTAATTCGGATCAAAGTATTTTCGGCCACGTGTATCCTGATTGAAATGAGCTTCGTCTTCGGCAGACAGGAAGGCGCTCTGGTGGTGGTCAAACCACCAGGTCAGCCGGTCATCGCTGTTATATTTAAAGTCTACAATCGCAAACTCATCGGCATCATCAAACAAACCTGGCTCAAATAAACTTCCGGGCCGATGGGTCAATCCGTGGTATGAAATTTCAACGTCAGGATAGAATTTCCGCCGGTAAAAGGTTGAAAAGACAGCGGCAGAACATGCCCCATCAAAGCAAAAGTTGTGGTACAGCACTTTTAACTTCATTGCAAACCTGCTTTCAATCGGGTCAATAACTTTTCGTGAATTCCACCAAACCCGCCATTGGACATAATGGCCACCACATCGCCTTCACGCAACTCGGGGACAATCTGTTCGATAATGGCATCGGCGCCGTCAATCACATCAGCGGGAATTCCTTTCTCGCGCAGCACCGAAATGACCTGCTGCGGAGAAAACTGGTCATCAGCCTGGAGCTTAAAAGATTCAAAAATCGGGGTTAATACCACCCGATGGGCAGCGTCAAATGCCTGCTCATATTCGTGCTGAAACACTTTTTTGCGTGACGACCACGAACGCGGTTCGAAAATGGCAATCACGCGGCGTCCGGCATATTTCTGGCTGATGGCATCGAGCGTTTCACGCACGGCGGTCGGATGATGCGCAAAGTCGTCAATGACGGTGACGCCATTAATTTCACCACGGACCTGCATCCGGCGTTTGACACTCTTAAAGGTTGCGAGTCCTTCGCGGATTTTTTCAGGATCGGCGCCCCAGGCCGTGGCGGTGGCCACAACGGCTAAAATATTGCGAATATTAAATTTCCCGGCGAGCGGTGTGGTGCACTCCAAAAACGGCTCGTTGCGGTGCAGGATGGTAAAGGTCATTCCAGCATCAGTATATTGGATGTTTTTGGCCGTCCATTCCAGCGGTGTGTCGCTGGTGTCGAGCCCAAAACTGTCAATCGGACAGAGCGCCCGTGGCGAAAGCTCGCGGACAATCGGTGAATCATACCCGGCCACCAGTCGCCCAGAGCGGGGAATAATGTGAATCAACCGCTGAAAGGCAAGCTTGATGGCGGCTACATCCGGATACATGTCGGCATGGTCAAATTCGACATTATTGAGGATAGTGATTTCGGGCACGTAGTGCATAAACTTCGGTCCTTTGTCGAAAAAGGACGTTTCGTATTCATCACCTTCAATCACAAAAAAATCACCATCGGTAACCCGAAAACTTTGACCAAAATTTTCAGCCACGCCACCGACCAGAAAGCTGGGATTGAGTCCGGCTGTTTCCAGAATCCAGGCGGCCAGCGCCGTGGTCGTGGTTTTCCCGTGGGTTCCAGAAACGACCAGCACCCGCCGATTGATAAGAAATTCCAGGCGCAGGACTTCGGTCATTGATTCGTGCCGCCAGCGCTGGTCAAGCACGGCTTCCATTTCCGGATTGCCCCGGTTGATAGTATTGCCAACCACCACAATATCAGGGCGTTCAGTCAGGTTTTCTGCTTTATACCCAAGGTTGATCGGAATTCCCATTGCCTCAAGTTGCGTGGACATTGGTGGATACACGTTTGCATCCGAACCTGTGACGCGATGTCCGCGCTCGATGAGCATGCCGGCAAGTGAGCCCATTGCCGTTCCACAAATGCCAAGTAAATGATAGTGAGCCATGTTTTTGAATGAAGAATTGAGAATGAAGAATGAAGAAATAGGGTTCAGGGTTCAGGGTTCAGGGTTCAGGGTTCAGGGTTCAGGGTTCAGGGT
>DAOQNB010001007.1:0-2595 GCA_035335845.1 Acidobacteriota bacterium
GCTTGTTCTTGATGAACATATAATGGGCGATTCATGGGTAACGCAGGCGAACAAAGCCTGGTAAATCCTGAATGTAAAATCCCTTCGGCCAGTAATTGCTCGATGGAAACACTGTTTTGGTAGGCCGGAGTGACCTCAAGCAATGGCCCTTTGAGAATTCGATCTTGTTCAGTTAATGCTGCCTGGAACCCATTGCGAAGTGCTTTATCCTGGAATGGGAAAAGGGACTTCAAGTACCCGAGGAAAACAGACCGAATATGATCGGTTGTTTTTATTGGATGGAGGCGGTGCATAAACTCTCCCAATAACCCAATGACTATCAACTATTTCGCGGTTTTTTACAAACCGTTGATAATTCCAAAAGCCAGGAATTTTGCCAGTTCTGTTTTGGAAAACCGATAATCAGCCTCCAGGTTCAGTCGAACGGTAATCCGACTCAGTGGAGGTTCAAAATCGTTTATTTCAGGGACTTTCCCTTTGCACACAACCAGCGACCGTTCCAGGATCTGAGTCGGGTCAGATCTCATTTGTTTCAGCAAAGCAGGTGGAAGGAGTAATTCCTGTGCCCGTGGCCGCGAGGCACAGGTTTGTTGCGGACACCGAAACTCCACGGTGCCGTGAAATGTCTCTCCACAGGGAATGGACTGGCACTGAAAGCAGGGAATTTCCCATTGAAGGGCTTTGGCTTGACTGACCGTAAGATAGTTTTGACAAACCAATTGACGGATTTGGGGTGATTCAGACTGGTGGAATCTACCTGCAATCCCAAACATATGTAATAACTTACGGATGGCTTTCAGCCCTTGAACGCGTTTGGTGAATTCGCGGTCCTGGGTGATTGGGGCTATCCCCTGCCGGAAATAGACATTCGAGCGAAGCCTGATGTTGGAATGCTCACTCATAATTCTCCTGTATTTCTGGAAGCTGGTATACCCATTTGAGCCTGTCATACTGAAATGTTTTTTGATGCTGCCGCATCGCCTGATTGGTGATAATGGCCTCAAAAACCAAATCTTCGTTAATTTTGGTGTCCATCTGGAGAATTTCGTCACGAAACCCTAACGTCGGAAGGGACAAATTGCCGATCTGCCCAGGCCGAAGTGAGTTTTGAGTCCGATTGGCAAACACAAAGTTAGCCGTGGTCGAATCTTCAACCAATCCAAATTGAATTTGGAAACAACTCTCCTCAATTGTAGTACCAGCCGGGAGCAACGGGTGATACTCACTATCAGACAAAATCAATCCGATACTTTCAGCCGTTCGGTACATTCCAGGATTGGCCGCGATCAGTGCGGCACCTTTGGCAATATCCCATTCCGCATCTGGTGGATAGATGACGTTGGCAAACTCCCAACGTTCTTCAAGTTCCTGACGCAAGAGTTCCAGCTTGCTGGAGCCACCGACGACGATGAGCTGGCCGACTTCTTCCGGAGCGATTTTGGCTTTTTCAACACACCGAAATAAAAGGCTGACGGCTTCGGTGACCACTGGCTGGATGAGGGATTCAAATGTCTTTTGTGTGAGTTTGACTTTTGGAAATTTCCCGCCATACGGGATTTGAAACGTAACCTCCTCGGCTTCCTGTAAATCACGCTTTTTGGCTTCAGCGGTATTGAGCAGGGTTTGCTTCTCAAGCACATCCAGGGTATCAAATTCACGTTGAACCCCGAGTTGACGCGAGCATTCCAGATGGATCCACTCTGCCAGTTTTCGATCAATATGGTCTCCCGCAAAATCCCAGCGTGTGGCGCTCAGTTCACTGACCTGGCCGCTCTGGATCTGCAAGACACAAATGTCGAGGGTGCCTCCACCCCAATCAAAAACAACCACATACCGATACTTTGCCAGGTTTTGGGCATGAGCAATAAATGCAGCCGTCGGTTCAGAGAGAAAAGTCAGAATTTCCAAACCCGCAGTCTTTGCAGCCTGCCTGATGGCAGACCGTTTCCCGGCTGACATCCCGACCGGGATCGTCACCACGGCCTGATCAATTCGTTTTGTTTTTTGCCCGGCACTGTGGTGGCATAGAAATCGGAAGAGTTGAGAGGCAATCTCCACGGCGGTCCAGGATCGTTTTGGCGTGCGCCAGACTTCGTCCGTATCTAAGGCTGTTTTGACAGACGAAACGATCAGGTACTGACCGGTTTCCTGACGTTCCAGTTTTTCAGACCAGATTTCCCGCCCACACTCAACTTTCTGGGTCAACTTGTCAATCGAAACCAATGAGGGGATCGGGTGGGTATCATAATCACCAAGCTTTACAAATTGGTGGTACGCCCGGCCAGGATTGTATTCGACCACGGCACAGTTGGTTGTTCCAAAATCAATTCCATACACTGGTTTCATGGTTCGTCACTCCCAAATGCCAATCCCTTTTTCTTTCAGAATTTTTTTCAGGTCCTGAACCCATTCCACCAAACACTCAGCCATGTCAGCCGAAGGAATTGATTTTGAAATTGTCCTGAAATTTTGGAAATGCGGCACTAACGAACGATGCACAGCACCGAGTTTTTCAGACAGATGCTTTTCAAGTACTTCATCCAGATGGAGTTGAAAGGTTTCAAGTTCCCTTTTAAGAGTCGTTTTTGCCGTAAC
>DAOQNB010001008.1:0-2593 GCA_035335845.1 Acidobacteriota bacterium
GCTTCGGGTTCTGATTTCTGAATTGCCAGTGCCAGTCCATCCAGGGCCGGTTTGAAACACGTCCGGTAGGCAGGGCGTTGTGATTTCAGGTGGGTGTGAGCCCAGGTCAGAAATCCAGTTTGGGTGTCTTCCGGCAACAGAGCCAGAAAGAAGACCAGTTGCCTCCAGGCATAAGCCGTGTTTTTGATCATCTGAAGTTGAGCATTCCAGAGACTGATCTTTTGCTGGTGGCGGGTACAAATCCAGTTGAAACACCGCCGGGCAAGCTCTTCCAGATGTGGATTCAGCTTTTCAATCAGTCCAAGGCTGGAAACCAGTGTTGCCAGGTTATGAGTGGTTAGAATTTGCTCCTGTTCGATGATTTTACCGTTGTGTGCAACCGACCAGCGTTTAGTGGATGGCGCATCACCAGCCATTTCCCGACACAATGCGGCAAATAATAGGGACGTTCGAGCGCCATAGCCCGAAGTCTTCGCATCATCAATCTGTCGCACCCGAGCATACGAAATCCCATAGTACCGTTCATAGAGCGTGCCCTGGAGAAGTTCACCGGCCTGTTGAGCCGCCCGCAGGTATTTTTCAGAAAAATCACCCATGAAAATATCCGCCGCAATCTCATCAACTATCGGAATCTGAAGCCCGGCACTTCCAGCCAGTGACCGCAGTTCCTGAAGAAGCTTGTTCGGCAAAATCTGATAGGGGAACGCTGTCAGGGCCAACATGACGACTTGCTCCAGCAGGTGTCGGGCCTGTTTCTGGCTGTGCCAGGTGTCGTCCCGATGAGTATCAATCACTTTGACCCAGGGAAGTTCCTCAAATTTAACTTGATGCTCCAGATTGAGAAGGAGCAATGATCGGCGACGGCGAAAGGCAACGTAAATTGCCGTATACAGGCGCTGCAACTCTGGGTCAGCAATGCCAGCCGCACGAATCTGTGACGTGAGTTGCGGGATCACTCTGGCCAGGACTTCTCCGGAAGAGATAACTCCTTTTTCCATAAGTGTTTCAATGGGTGCACTGAGGCAGCGTAGCAAACTGTTTCCCAACCGCTTGAGCAACACCGGGTTGGCCTGGCAGGTTGAATGATCCGTTTCTTTTGGAGCTATCAGGTGCAAAACACTGTCAATTGAGTCCACCCCCTCATCCGGCGGCAATTCGGCAAGATGCTGAATCAAAATTTGAGCCAGTTCTGTTTTGGTTGGGTGATCTATCAGATTGAGTTGGGCTGCCCGGAATTGCTGGCACTGAGCGGAACCTGGCACCCCGCGTTTGGTGACAATCGCAGCCAGCATGGTACGAATTGTGGCAACGTCTTTTCCAGTGAGTTGACCTGGATCTTCAAGGCACGCTTGCAAATAGGCGCGGAGACGGGCGAAGTTTTCTTCTTTGCGGTCTGGTTTGGTGCATCGCTGATGGTGTACCCGGAGACGGGCATAATCTTCCAAAACAGTTCTGGCCTGTTCCTTCCATCCCTCCGGAAAATGCTGACACGGCCAGCCACCTTCGACCAGAAATAATCCAGCTTCATTTTTTAACAACTGGCCGTCAATTCCTTTTTGCAAAATTGGAACTGGACCAGCGACAGTTTGAAGAAAAAGCTCAACCACCCGGTCATACAACGGGGCCCAGACCAGAGTCGCTTCTTTTTGCTTTTCAATCGCTTCAGGCGTCCGCAGGGTTTTCAACCCTCGAATTGTTTGCCCAACATTTTGTACCGAAACCTTTGGCGTCAAAATAAATGGGCGCGAATCAGGAACCGGGTAGAATCGGAGCTTCGGCAGGTATGGCCCAATTTCATCAAGCACCGTTTTGGCCTGATCAGTGTGGCCATGGTTTAAAAGCCAGGCCACGGTGAGCAAGACACCTTCTTCGGGAACATTGATCCGGTAATTTCCACTGACCAGCATTTCCTGCAATTTACCGAGCCCATCGTCACTCAGGTAATAAGAGTTCAACTCCATTCGTTCCATTCCCTGGTCAACCGGCGGCAGTTGGGCCAGCCACTGGACTTCGTGATTTTGAAGCGGGCCCGCTGCTAGAAATTGACCGGTTGTAAACCCTCCGGTGACAACTTCAAGGGTGACCCAACCAGGAGCGCCTGAGACGGGTGTTCGGGAGCCAATTTGAAGATTGCCAGCCAGAAGTTTGTGGAGAATGCTGACCCAGTTATCAATTTTTTTCTGGGCCTGGACCGCTACTTCGGGGTTTTCGTGAGTTTCTCTGGTCGTAAAAGCTTTGGCCAGTTGGTTGAAAATGTAACCAGGATTGACACGTATTGGGTTTAACGGGTCGCTCATAACCACCTCGATACATAAATGAAGTATTTTCTGCAGTTAGAAACCCTTCCTGAGGGCTGAGTGAAGAATGGGGCATCTGAAAACGAAATCCTGAATCTTCTTTGCTTGAAACAAAAAACCGTGGATTTTCTCGCCTTAAAAATACACCCGGTCATCCATCGTGGTAGGTGATCTCACAGTTGTCAAGCCTTTCCCTCTCACACGGCAGAGCAACGATGGAAGAGCGTCAGTGTCTGCTCGCGATTCAGACTGAGATCTGATGGTTTCTGCACAATTTTTTCCTGTGTTGGCCCCGT
>DAOQNB010001009.1:0-2588 GCA_035335845.1 Acidobacteriota bacterium
ACCAAGCACCAAGAACCAAGAACCAAGCACCAAGCACCAAGCACCAAGCACCAAGAACCAAACCCCAAGCACAAAGCACGAAAGTAGCTATCTATTCATTTCCAGAAACAACTGATTGAGCCGATGGACAAACGACGCCGGGTCGTCAAGTTGACCACCTTCGGCCAGCAATGCCTGGTCAAACAGAATGTGTGACCAGTCGGCAAACCGGTCGCTGGAGATTTCACTCTTCAGTTTTTGCACAATGGGATGATCCGGGTTGATTTCCATAATCGGTTTAAAGCCCATTACTTTTTGCCCGGAAGCCTTTAACAACCGCTCCAGATTGCTGCTGATGTCATTGTCGTCTGATACCAGACAGGCCGGGGATGAGGTCAACCGCCCGGTCAACCGGACATCTTTGATCTTGTCACCCAGGGTGTCTTTGATCTTTTGGATCACGTCTTTAAAGTCACCAGTGGCTTTTTCGATCTTTTCCTTTTCTTCTGGTGCTTCGAGTTTCCCCAGATCGAGTTCGCCCTTGGCGACTGACTGCAATTGCTTGTTGTCAAACTGGGTTAAGGAAGACACCAGCCATTCGTCAACCCGGTCGGTCAGGAGCAGAACTTCAATACCATTTTTGCGGAAGACTTCCAGGTGCGGGCTATTTTTCGCCGCCGCAAAGCTTTCAGCCGTGACGTAGTAAATTTTGTCCTGATTGGGTTTCATCCGCGAAACATAATCCGTCAGGGTGACAGTTTGCTCTTCCGAGTCGGTATAGGTGGTTGAAAATCGAAGCAATTTGGCAATGCGTTCCTGATTGCCAAAATCTTCGCCAACGCCTTCCTTCAGCACTCGACCAAATTCCTTCCAAAACGTGGTGAATTTTTCATCATTGGTGCGGGCCAGGTCTTCAATGAGCCCCAGGACTTTTTTGACGGCGTTATTGCGAATGGCCTCAAGCACTTTGTTTTGCTGGAGCAACTCGCGGGAGACGTTGAGCGGCAGGTCATTTGAGTCAATCACCCCACGCACAAACCGCAGGTAGCGCGGCATCATTTTTTCGGCGTCATCCATGATAAACACACGGCGCACATAGAGTTTGACACCGTGTTTTGGATCCCGATCCCAGAGGTCAAATGGCGCCCGATTGGGGATATAGAGCAGGAGCGTATACTCTTGACGGCCTTCAACATGGGTGTGGAGGTATGTCAGCGGATTGCTGAAGTCGTGGGCAACGTGTTTGTAGAATTCGTTGTAGTCATCTTCAGTAATCTCAGATTTGGAGCGCAACCACAGAGCCGATGCCTGGTTGATGGTTTCTTCCTCGGCGTCTTTGTCGCCCGTAGGTTTCATCACGACCGGGAAAGAAATATGGTCAGAGTATTTGCGAATGATGGACTGCAACCGATAGTCATTGAGGAATTCATCTTCGCCTTCCCGCAGATGAAGGATCACTTCAGTGCCACGAGTCGGTTTTTCAATGGATTCCAGCGTATAGTCGCCTTCACCTGAAGATTCCCAGCACACGCCCTGGTCCGGAGGTGTCCCGGCCCGTCGAGTGCGAAGGGTTACTTTATCGGCCACAATAAATGCCGAATAAAATCCCACCCCAAACTGGCCAATCAAATTGGCATCTTTGGCCTGGTCGCCAGTGAGCGATTCCAGAAAGCGGCGGGTTCCAGACTGGGCGATAGTGCCAATGTTTTCAATGACTTCAGCTCGGGACATCCCAATTCCGTTATCGGAAATAGTGACCGTTCGGTTGGTTTTGTCAAAGGAAACCCGGATTTTGAATTCGCTATCACCTTCCAGGAGCGTGCTGTCAGACAATGCCAAAAAACGGATCTTATCGGCGGCATCTGACGCGTTGGAAAGCAATTCACGCAAAAAGATTTCTTTGTTGCTGTACAGAAAGTGGGTAATGAGATTGAGAACCTGCTTGACTTCCGTCTGGAAACTCAAGGTTTCTTTGGTCGAAAGTTCCGGCTTGCTGCTCATAGTGTCTATCTCCTTCAAGATGAAGAGTTATCAAAAAGGATACCGTTTACCACAAATTCTGTCAGTTGAAAACCTCCTCGTCCGACAAAGGTGAAAAACGAATGGTTCCAACCGTCCTCTTTCCATCCGGCGAACCTGAACGCTAGCCAGTCTGGTTCAATGAGCACTGCCTCACAGATCGGGGAACCTGTTCTGCAAATTGAGACTTTGTCAAACTGAGGGCCAGCAACGTCCTGCAATTGCATTGAGCTTGATTGATAGGCAAACCAGCATCGGGTTTGAAACGGGGGAGTTGCTTCCATAAAGCAATATGTGTATAAAGTCAGGCAATGACTTTCGGGTCACGGCGGTTCACTCTAACCGTTGCAGCACGTTAAGGGCGACTCTGCTGGAGGCCCAGCGACACGTGAACATTGGGAATTCCCCGTTGGGCGATCTGTTCCGGATTTTGGATTGGCCAGGTGCTCTCCAAACCCTTTCAGGGCTGACCCAGGTGAGTATTTCAGCGGTTGCGGTGCTCTACCAGACTTCATTCGCTCCCAATTCAATGGCTTTCTCCACCAGTTTTCGGTGTTGAGCGATGGCTCAACCCTTTCAAGCCAGTTGTG
>DAOQNB010001010.1:0-2585 GCA_035335845.1 Acidobacteriota bacterium
GTGCATCGAGCGTCAGTCCCTGTTCCAACCCGGCTGGGCTGTTTTCATACCACTCAATCAGGGCTGAGGGCTCAGGGCTCGGGGCTGAAGTCAAAGCCAGGGATGAGGGATGAGGGATGAGGGATGAATTCAAAGCCAGGGCTAAGGGCTCAGGGCTAAGGGCTGAATTCCGAACCAGTTCTACTCGATTGCTGGTCACGGCTGGTACGCCGGCTGAGACAGTTCCTAATTTGTCGCCATAGCCAATTCCCTGGAGCTTCATCTCCAGAAACCACGCTGGTGTACCTTCCCCTGCCGCTACCAGATGCACCCCTTCCGGCGTGAAGTAACTCGTAAACCCCTGGGCGGGATTGTCAGCTTCATAGGCACCATTCAGATATGGCAGCCGTGGATTTGCCACCCAGTTTGCACTGTAGCGAGCCGCCGCCAGCGCCGCCGCCAGCGAGTCGTATGCCCCCTCTTGCTTGAGATGCTCAATTGCCTTTTCGCCGGTTAAGTTTGGAAATGTGGGTGCGGCGTTCAACCTGCCGCGAGTGAGGTTACTCTGGCTCTGAGTCCACCCTGATCCTGGTTTCACACACGGAAGAACTGCAACCACACAACAAACAATAACAATTCCGATCCATCGGATACGATACAACATACGTGTCTCCAGCAAATTACAGGTTATCCCCATTGGCAATGAAGTCCTCGCACTTATAAATTTGTTCAGCGATTCAACCGAAAAAATCTGGTTGACGATTGATGGCTGACGACAAACTGGTCTTCCAGACACACTGATGTGTTACACCTGGATTACATAAGGCCGATTTACTGGCCTTTTCAGGTCACCAACTCCATGGTCTTCAATTTTCAGGTAAGCCCTTCAGAATGCTAAATAATGCGGGGTTCATATCCGGGGGTCACTCGTTTTCTTATGGCATATCTCAAAAGACATTTCAACTGGACTGGAGAAATCATGGTTCGGGTTTGTGCGGTGGATCTATGGTCCAATTGAAACAGGTTGTTGTCAGGTTTGTTGTTTGAGTTTGACTGGGTTGAGCCCAACCAAAAACCGGCGGGCGAAAGGTCACTGGACTCCAGAGCACATTGGAAGTTCCTTGATTTTTCGGTATGATGAATGATGGTAAAGTGACTCCCTTCCCTTTTTAAACTATTGTTCATAAAAGAATTATCTCAGTATTTTCGTTCTTTTCAGACAATACTCGGGCAAGGAGCTTGAGGAGCATATGAATTTCGTCGAGTACATCAATTCGTTCGTTCCATTATCGCCGGCAACGGCAGAGGAACTCTTCAGCAAAACTCAAAAAGACTATCTGCCCAAACACTATCTGCTCCACAAACAAGGCGAGATTTGTCAAAAACTCTATTACCTCGAACAGGGACTGGCACGCTGGTACTATTACAACCAGGATGGTAAAGATATTACCGACTCCTTTGGTCTGGAACATTCATTTGTTACTGCCTTTGATAGTTTCTTTCAACGAAAGCCAAGCCGATATTCGATTGAGCTGCTGGAAGATTCCATTGTTTTTTCTATGACGTATGCCGATTTGGAAGCTTCGTTTGAGAAATTTCCTGAAATCCAGAAAGTCAGCCGCCTGATTTTGATTCAAATTCTCGAACAAACACTTGATAAAAATGCGGCATTACAATTCAACAATGCCCAGCAACGCTATCGCTACATCACCGAAAAACATCCAGACCTGCTTCAACGGGTATCGCTTGGACACATTGCGTCTTTTCTTGGCATTACTCAGGAAACGTTAAGCCGAATCAGAGCCAGGAAGTAGTTTTTTGATTTTGGTCAAATGCGTTTTTGATTTTGGTCAAACTGATTCCCAGCGGTTGTCGGTATCCTTGGTCCAGAAATTTGTGGAAAGGGGACCTCCGGCATGAGAATCACAGTTGATTCGCTCATCCCATTCTCAATCAATCTTCAGTCAGGTGTTTATAACCTGAGCAAGTTCAAGTACTGCATCGTCTTGATTTTACCGGTTTCAGCCTGTATCGCGTTCCTGACAACTGGAGTTTCAACGCTGCTGCCGGTACTCTTTTTCTTTGGGGTTGTTCCAGCGGTGGAACTCATTCTCAAGCCCGATCATCACAACAATGACCATTCGGAACGGGCAATCCTGGCCAATGAAGCCTTCTTCAACTGGCTTTTGTACAGTCTGGTTCTGGTGCTTATCTCCGTAGCCGTCCTTTTTGTTTTTACAATCTCAGCTCCCAGTTTAACCACTCCTAATTTGATTGGCAGGATTCTTTCAATGGGAATGATGTGCGGCGTGGCCATCAATGTGGGTCACGAACTCGGGCATCGTTCAAATCGGTTGGAACAGTTGCTGGGTGAAATTGCCTTGCTGATTTCTTTGGAGAATCAGTTTTTGCCCTATCACAATTACTGCCACCATAAAAATGTTGCCACGCCGCAGGATCCGGCAACGGCGCGTCGCAACGAATCAGTTTACTGGTTTTGGGTGCGTTCCCAGGTTGGAAGTTACGTTCAGGCGTGGCAGGTTGAAATCAATAACCAGCGACGGAAACACCGCCACCCGTTTTCGCTTCAGAATCGAATGGTGTGT
>DAOQNB010001011.1:0-2580 GCA_035335845.1 Acidobacteriota bacterium
CTGAAGAAAACGGGCTGGGGGTACAATACCCAATATCTTCAGCCCAATGTCTTCAGCCCCAAGCCCTCAGCCCGAGGATTTTCAGCCCTAAGCCCGGTTGATGTACTCATTCTTCAACTCGACATAGTGCGACCAGCCTTCTTCGATGCGGGCCAGTTCCTGGTCGGTGATGTGGCGTTTGATTTTGGCTGGAATCCCTGCCACCAGTGTCCGTGGTGGGACAATCATGCCTTCAGGCACAACCGCGCCAGCCGCCACGACGGATTCGTCCCCAATCACCGCACCATCCAGAATGATCGCGCCCATGCCAATCAGGCACCGGTCGCCAATCGTGCAACCGTGTGCCAGCACGCGATGCCCCATCGTGACATAGTTTCCAATGGTGAGCGGAAATCGCCCGCCGGTCACGTGGAGCACCGAAGCATCCTGAATATTGGTATGATGGCCGATGCGGATTGGTTCCACGTCGCCGCGAATCACGCAGCCAAACCAGACGCTTGATTCTGAACCAACCCTGACATCACCGATCACCTGTGCACTTTCTGCAATCCACACGGTTTCGTCAAAAACCGGGAGTTTCCCTTGATAGCTGATTAACATGATGTTGCCTGTCACAAATGGAATTGAAAACTTCAGCGGGTGAAGGTGCGACATCTTGCCATTGATCCCACAGTAGAGCAAGAAAAGGACTTCTCAACGCTGGTCAGGATAAACACTTAGTTGACGTTCGGTGAGGTGACAAGTAGCATTGCCTCCGCCTCACTTTTTCATCAATCACGGTTCACAATTGATCACTTGATCTGGTTTCTCCTGAAGCTGCCGCCTCAGGTCTTTTTATTTCGCGCTCTGGCGCCTTTACCACGAGTCCAGACATTAGACCATGAACTTTTCATCACTGACACGCAAAAAGTCTATTTCGCTCATTCAAAAAGATGCCGCCGCCGGATTTTCTGATGGGGAAGGTCATGGCGGAGGCGGACTGGTTCGGACACTGACCACGCTTGATCTCACGGCGCTTGGAATTGCCGCGATTATCGGCGCCGGGATTTTTTCCACGATAGGCAATGCAGCCTTCAACGGCGGCCCAGCCGTTGTATTTTTGTTTATTTTTACCGCGATTGCCTGCGGATTTTCGGCATTGTGTTATGCCCAGTTTGCTTCGATGATTCCGGTATCTGGTTCTGCTTATACCTATGCGTATGCAGCCTTTGGTGAACTTGCCGCCTGGATTATCGGCTGGGACCTGCTGATGGAATATGCCATCGGAAATATTGCCGTGGCCATTTCGTGGAGCGATTACTTCACGGCCCTGATGGCAAGTTTCGGGATTCAAATTCCGCAATACCTGACCATGGATTTTTTAACTGCTTCACGTGGGGCTGAGGCTGTCACGCAATTGCTGGCGAAAGGGCAAACCCTGACCCAGATTCAAACTGAGAGCAAAATGCTCTATGAAGCCTATCTTGCCTGGACCACGGCGCCGCATTTGGTTGGCCCGTTACGCCTGGTGTGTGACCTTCCGGCGCTGGTCATTACCTTATTGATTACAACGCTGGTGTATGTGGGCATTCGTGAATCGAAAAAGGCTTCAAATGCCATGGTTGCCTTGAAAGTAACCATTGTGCTGTTTGTGATTGTGTTAGGGGCGTTTTATGTCAAAACCGAAAACTGGCACCCGTTTGCTCCAAATGGGATCCCTGGCGTGCTTAAAGGCATTTCGGGTGTGTTCTTTGCCTATATCGGATTTGATGCCATTTCCACCACGGCTGAAGAATGCCGCGACCCACAGCGCGACCTGCCACGCGGAATGATCTATTCGCTCATTATCTGCACAATTTTGTATGTGTTGATTTCACTGGTGTTAACTGGAATGACCAGTTACAAAACCCTCCAGGTGGGTGATCCGCTGGCGTTTGTGTTTGGTCCACAAGTTGCCAATATTCACTGGGTCGAAAAAATTGTTGCCGTCAGTGCCGTGATTGCGATGGCCACCGTGTTGCTGGTGTTTCAACTTGGTCAGCCACGTATCTGGATGTCAATGAGCCGTGATGGATTGCTCCCCAAGATTTTTTCCGCCATCCATCCCCGGTTTCACACCCCGTGGTTTTCGACGATCATCACTGGATTCCTGGTGGCCATTCCGGCGCTCTTCCTGAATTTGACCGAAGTGACCGACCTGACCAGCATTGGGACATTGTTTGCCTTCATTCTGGTATGCGGTGGCATTTTGATGTTGGATAGCAGCAAGATCGAAGCCAAATTCAAGGTGCCGTATGTGAATGCTAAATTCATCATTCCGGTGCTCTTTATCTTGTTTTGGGTGGTTGGTTTTGTGAAATATCCAACCGAGTTGACCCGTTTTTTCACCGGTGTTGATCTGGCTGACCCAGGCCTGTCAGGGTGGGAAGTGATTCAACATCGAATTCCGACCTATGCCTTTATTCTAATTTCAGCCGGATTGTCGGTGATGTGTTTCTTAAAAAATCTATCGTTGATTCCGGTTTTGGGGCTGTTAAGTTGCGGATATTTGATGTCCGAACTCGGAATTACCAACTGGGTGCGATTCCTGGTCTGGCTGGC
>DAOQNB010001012.1:0-2573 GCA_035335845.1 Acidobacteriota bacterium
CAAAGCGCTGCTCCATCTGGGAAACCTGGTTGAATTGATGGAGGTCGGGAAATCTGCCAGTAACGAACAGGGAATTGCCAGTTTCTTCCGTTCGTATCTGGCTCGGGGCGATATGCTTGTGGTTGCCGAATGCACTCCGGAGCAAATCACTGTGATCGAACGCGAAGACCCACACTTGCTTCAGGTGTTTCATCGAATTGACATTGCAGAGCCATCGTTTGAAGTTGGCCAGAAAATCCTGCGCCGGGTGGCTTCAGATTTGGTTCCAGGGCGCGAGGTTGTGCTGGATGACCTGGGGATTGAGACCCTGGATCGGCTGCATCGCCGATATGCAACGTATTCGGCCTATCCTGGACGACCACTCCGCTTCTTGAAGAATTTGATCCAGGATGCCATTGAAGGCTCAACCCTGACCAACACGGAAGTCACTCAGGCATTTTCACGTGAAACGGGTCTGCCGCTCTTTTTGCTCGACGAATCCATTCCGCTGGATTTAGAAAACGTTCACACCTGGTTCAGTCAACAGGTCATCGGGCAACCCCAGGCAGTGGATCTGGTGGTTGACCTTCTGGCGGCAATTAAGGCTGGTGTAACGCGACCAAACCGACCGCTTTCATCATTTCTGTTTGTTGGGCCGACAGGTGTCGGGAAGACTGAAATGGCCAAGGCGCTGGCAGAATTTCTGTTTCGTGATCGAGCCCGGATGACCCGCTTTGATATGAGTGAATTTGCCACACCCGCTGGAATCCTGCGCTTAATCGGCGGTTTGGGGCTGGCCGAAGGATTGCTGACTGCCAAAGTGCGCGAACAGCCCTTTTCGGTGATTTTGTTTGACGAAGTTGAAAAAGCCCACCCGATGTTTTTTGATCTGCTGCTGCAGGTAATTGGTGAAGGCCGCCTGACTGATGCCAGCGGACGGTTAGCCGATTTTCGCAACGCCGTGGTGATTATGACTTCAAATTTAGGTGCTGAATCCTATCGTCGAAATACCATTGGGTTTGGCGATGATCGCCAGCCGGAGGCCGTCGTCCGGCACTTTGTCGAAGCCGTGCGGAATTATCTCCGGCCAGAGATGTTTAATCGCATTGATCGCATTGTTCCGTTTGGGCCACTTTCACCTGAAACCATCGTAGCTGTCGCCCGGCGTGAAATTGATTTAATGCAGCGCCGCGAAGGGATCAAATTTCGCAATCTGCATCTGGATGTCAGTTCGGACGTTCCAGGTTTTCTGGCTGTCAAAGGGTATGATGTCGTGTACGGTGCTCGTCCGCTCAAACGGTGTCTCGAACGTGAATTGCTGGTGCCGCTCAGTACGGCTCTCAACCGATATGCCCAGGCGCTCCCGCTCAGGGTCACGGTTTCAGTTGCTGGCGAAGCGCTTTCAGTGATAGTTCAGCCGCGAGAAGATGGGTCAACCAAAGCCAGCGCCGTTCGACTGGCTGAAAGCCGGCTGCGGGACCTGGCCGACCGCAGCTCCGAATTTGTGCGCAGCGTGCTGAAACTCACCCATAGCATTGCCTTTATCAACCTCAGAAATGAGAAGTACCGGGTTGAACGCAGTATCCAGCAGCAACAAAAGAAAAAACATGCCCCAGCGCTTGGAGCATTGCTGGCCCGGTTGCCGATTTTAAAACAATTGACCATCCGGGGAGTTGAACTGGAGGAAAAATCACGGGCTCTCGAAAATCAGATCCTGCTTGATTTTTACCAGCATACTTTGAAAGACCTCAAACCCTATCAGCTTGAACTGGAACAGCTTGCCGAAATGCGACTGAGGCTGCTGATTGATATATTTGCGTTGACCTTCGAAGAACCTGACCACGTGATTGTTGCGGTCTATGGAAAAAACCCGGAGTTCATTCGCGAACTGGTTTCGAGCTATCTGGAAGTTGCTTCCCGACACCAGTGGACAACGAAATTGATCCAGTATGCCCAGCCTAAGGAAAAAACCAAAGATCCCCTCTCGCTCGAAGGAACGGTGGTTGAAAAACCAGATGAATTTTTCAAAAATCCTCCGGCGGTTCTGCCAGGGCTGGCCATTCAAATGGATGGCCCACAGGCCGGGTTGTTGATGCTGGCTGAAAGTGGCCTCCACGTGTTCGAAAAAAATGCCAAAACGATTGGCTGCCTGGTTGAAACCAGTTCGGCCAGTCTGGCCGCTTATGAACCGATTATCTGGGCTGAACTCACTGAAAAACTGGATGCGGCTGAAAAACGGCGGATCTATTCGGTTGAGGAAGGGAAGGTGACGGATCCACTTTTATCGCGTGTGTTTCCAAAAGCTTTTCTGCTTGGCCAGAGTCAGTCTGAACCTGCCCGACCCTTCGTCGAAGCCATCCGACTGGCCACCGAACAGTATTTATACAAATGCGCTGAAGAACATTTAGAATAGGGCTGAAGACATGGGGCTAGGGGCTGAGGGCTGAAGAAGACGGGCTGAAGAAGGCGGGCGGAAGAAAACGGACTTAACTCTTCAGCCCCGAGCTTGCGAGTCTTCAGCCCCAAGCCCTGAGCCCGAGTATTTTCAGCCCCGAGCTTGCGAGTCTTCAGCCCCAAGCCCTGAGCCCGAGTAT
>DAOQNB010001013.1:0-2572 GCA_035335845.1 Acidobacteriota bacterium
TAACTATCAACAGAAGGTAAGCCACTGGTTCGACCAGTGAGACCCGAAAAGCTTTGAGCGTTCCAGAAGAATCAGAAGACCGTTCAGCGACGCAAAATGAAGTTGAGATGAGGCAGTTAAATGGCGTCGGAGAAGAGAGCGATTGAAAGAGAAGGATCAACTGGGGAAAACAACCTGGATGCCATGAACTTCTCAGAAAAAGCGCTCGAATCGCTCAAGAGGCGTGGGGCGCTGTGGTTTGCGCCACCGCCGGGAGGTCACCGTGCAGTTGAAGGTGAGTGATCGCCTTTGAGGCGACCCCATTCATCAAGCCACCAGCTCCGCTGGGGGTGTCTGACTCTGGTACTCAATTTCCCTGGGCACACCCAATCAGCCATTTTGAAGGCAGAACCGTATCATAGCCCTTCAATAAAACCTGTTTGTTCGAGTTGCGGCAGAATCAGTTCGGCCAGTCTGGCAATATTGCGCGCATCGTCAATCCCACGATGGTGAGTGCCTTTGAGCGTGAGCCCCGCGTGAGCCAGAGCTTTGGCCATTCCACAGGGACGGATTCCAAACACCCGTGCAAACTCTTTTTTGAGATTGAGGTGTCGCTCGAAACTTTCAGGGAAGGGCACCTGGTGGCGCTGGCAGTCAGTGCGAAATTGACCCAGGTCATAGGCGCCCCACGAGCAGAGCACAAACGGCTCTGGCCCAATCCAGTCGAGGAAATCAGCAAAAACCGTTGGAAATGTCTCTGCCGCATCAACCTCCGCCTGAGTGATGGAGGTGAGTTGGGTGCAAAAGTCGCTGAGGGTTGGTTCGACAATCGGACGTACAAATCGCCCGAATTCATCCGTATCAGGCCCCATTGCCGAAGCCAGGTGAACCGCCCCAATTTCAATGATTTCCATCCGGTCAGGCCGGCGGATGTTTTCCCAGCAGGTAGCCTCAAGATCAACAATCACGTAGCGCATGGGGATTTTTCTTTTCTAACAGAATCAACCAATTGCAAAAACCATTATGCAGTTTCATCGTCGAAGATCAGCCGTTCTTCGCTGCATCCAGTACATTGGACAGCAAGTGCAAACCAACTGGTGTCATTGACGTCGTGTGAATCAGATGGGTACTCAAACCCTACGGCAACGCGAAAAACAGTGTGGTTGCAGGCCGGGCAGGCATAAGGGTCTCTAAAATACGGTTCTAGCCTGGGATTATCACGCCAGGCAAAAATACTGGCTGGATGTTGGCGTGGAATGTAGATCAGAAACTGCTCAGTTCGATTGATTGGCTGAACTGCTACGGAAGGAACGGTGAGTTGTGAAGAGGGTCCCGGCACAGGCAGGTACACCTGAAAATAACTGATCGCCTCAAACACAATATCAGCAACAACATAATCAGGTTCTCCGTGACCACACCAGTTTCCATCTGAAAGCTGGCGTGAGGGGCCGTGCAGGTCTGGAACCGCTGACGTCTTTTCAAGGTAGGTGGGAATTCGCATCATGGTCCTTATTCAAGGGCGACTGAATAACTCATCATTGGTTCTGATGCCAGCTCACATTCAGGTTCTGGTTCCTGATCGCATTCCTTCCTTGCCGTCGGACAGGCGTGTTTGGCAAATAAGTGTGATCACTCTATTGTTCCTAATCCTGATATCTTCAGCAAAAAACGGCAGGAATCCAGAAAGCCTTGTTCTTCTGGTTGAAACCGGGCCACCGCATGGTGATGGTTCTCTTTATATCCTTCCAGTAGAAAGAATGTTGCCGTATTTTTTGGCTTTGTTTCCATTGAAGACATTGACCAGAAATGAGCCTGTTGAAGTAACATTTGAAAATGTTCCCATTCCTGTTCTGTCAGCAAACGAGTCTGATTAGATTCCAAATCCTTGGCCCCATGCTGTGGAATTCCAACGCTATACAGCTTGAGTACTGTCATGTATTTTTGGGTTCCTTGCCGCCAGATGCGAACGGTGGCAGGTGGCTTCGCTGACGGAAGGATCAAAACCCGGTAAATTTCTTCTTTGTTTTTCTGGCATTCCAGTGGTCCTTCCATCATTGCGCTGTAAAATTCAGCCAGCGACAGGTTTTTCATCTCATCCTGGTCTAAAACACCTTGGGGGAAGTACCTGTCATAGTCACAAGTTTTTGATGGTATTGACTGCTCAGGTGACTTTGATAGCAGTGACGAATTATATAAGGAGACAAGGGTAATACCAATCAAGAATGTGAGCGCTGCTATTGTGACTTTGAGTGCCTGTTGTTTCATATTCTGCCGCCTTTCGATTGAAATTACTTTTTCTCATCCGATCTATTATTCCTGTTAGCTTTTCTTTCACGTGTCGATTGTTGGGTTACACCCCAACCTGGCTATCCGAACTGCAGCCTTTCAGGATGCAAACGCTAGTTCTCAGAACCTCTTACCCCACCAGAAGGCAATCAAAAATCAACACATGAAAGCGTCAGCCATCCCCTGACTTTTGAGCTCAGATCCGTTCGAGCCTTGTATTGTTTGAGTGAGTTATAATAACTCGCTTTTTAACGATACTCCCAGTTCCAGGGCATTTTGGTGTTTCCAAGAATCGCTTGAGCCAGTT
>DAOQNB010001014.1:0-2571 GCA_035335845.1 Acidobacteriota bacterium
TCTTCATTCTTCATTCTTCATTCTTCATTCTTCATTCTTCATTCTTCATTCTCAGTTCACATTCCCGGTGTCGGTCCAGTCATAAAATCCTTCGGAATCACCACCTCGCCGACGGCGTTCGGGTGCCACCTTTCCGTAGCCGCGTTCTTCGCTCCGGCTGATTTTCTTCTGGGCATAGAGTCCTTCAAGGACAAGTTCAGCCGCAGCCACCAGATGGGCTGAAGTTGTGCCTTCAGCAAAGTTTCCAAGTCGAACGACATCCAGGAGCGTTCGAATATGCTGAACCTGTCGCAATCCCTGGTCTGCCGGAATCATATCGGATAGCTTGAGATGATGCCCCTGATTGAACCAGTCCGTAATTTTCCCAGTTTCAGCCAGTTCCAGGTATTCCAGGTATACTTTGCCGCAGGCTTGCCGGATCAAATCGCGGGCAATGCGTTCAGACCCAACCTGTTCACCTTCATATTCAAGTTCGATTTTGCCGGTGATTGAGGGAATGGCGGCATAAATATCGCTAATGCGAGGCACAATCACGGTTTCGCGGCACATCAGCGCCCGGCGTTCGGCATTGCTCAAGACATTTTCCAGCACGGAAATCGGCAACCGCTGGCTGACACCTGACCGTTTGTCAATTCGGCTATCTTCCCGAGCCAGAAAGGTAATATTTTCAACAATTTGCTTAATAAAACGCGGCACATGAACCTGCCGGGTCTGTGGGCGTTCGATCCAGGCTTCCTGTTCAGTAATTTGAATTGCCTCCGCCACCGAAGTTGGATAGTGGGTCACAATTTCTGAACCAATGCGATCTTTGAGCGGAGTGATGATTTTCCCACGAGCGGTGTAGTCCTCCGGGTTGGCCGTAAAGACAATCAGGACATCGAGCGGAAGCCGAATCGGATAGCCTTTAATCTGAACGTCTCCTTCCTGCATGATATTGAACAACCCAACCTGGATCTTTCCAGCCAGGTCCGGCAATTCATTAATGGCAAAAACCCCACGGTTGGCACGTGGCAACAGGCCATAGTGAATCGTCAGTTCATCAGAGAGTAAATAACCGCTTTTGGCCGCCTTGATCGGGTCCACATCTCCCAAAATATCAGCAATGGTGACATCAGGGGTGGCGAGTTTTTCCACATATCTGGCGTGGCGTGGCATCCAGGCAATTTGAGTGTCATCCCCTTTTTCTGCAATTGTTTGCCGCCCATAGGCACTGATCGGGTTGTAGGGATGATCATTGACTTCAGACCCGGCAATGACTGGCATTTCCTCATCCAATAAATTCTCCAGTGAGCGTAAAATCCGGCTTTTCGCCTGACCTCGATGCCCAAGCAGAATAAAATTGTGGCGAGATAAAACGGCATTGATCAGTTGGGGGATGACCGAATCTTCATAGCCCACAATTCCCGGAAAGAGGGTGTCACCGGTTTCAAGTTTCCGGATCAAATTTTCACGCATTTCATCCTTGACGGAACGATGGCGTAACCGGCTTTCATTCCAGGCACTCTGCCTGAGTTCTCCAAGGGTTGATGGCTTACTAGAATTTCCCATAAAACAGTTTCGCTCAGGTGGGTTGGTAACTGATGGCTGGTTTTTGGCGACTGGTTCTTTGTTCTTTGGAACTGAGCACCAGACATTAAGCGCCTGATTTGAGTTTTTCTTTTAATGCTTGAATCTGAAGCAAATGGCGCTGGAAATGATAGGTATCAATCAGCATCATTTCATAAAAGTTAAGCGCACCAACCCCCGGATGTTTGATATAGAGTTGGGTTAATTGTTCGGGAGAATAGAGTTGTTCGCATTGGGCAAGGTCATCGAGGACCTGCTTCAAACCGGCAATCAGTTCGTGTCGAGGGGGAGTGGAAAGCGGTGCAACAAAAGAGGGGGCGTTAACCTTAAACAGTGGCCGGGCAATCATCCAGTGGCCAGCCAGGAGGCCAACCCTGGCAATCAGACGCTGACTCAAGCGGCGTTCACTGGGTTTTTGCCCGGTGACAACGCGGCGAAAGAGTTTGAGCAATAACGCATCAACCTGCCGGAGGTGCTCGATAACTTCAGCAATTGACCAGGTGCCAGGGGTAAGCTGACGGTACAAATCAACATCAGAAAGCGATTCGATATCACGAAACAGATCTGAGTGAACGCGATGACTAAATTCCATAATCGCTTTTTGGTTCACTCGCACCTCCGTTTGACAAACGATTGGTCACTCAAGATCTTCAATCATCTGCGAAATCTCATCTGCCATCGTCGGGTGACCGTGATTTTCAGCCGCCTGTTGACCAGCCAGCCAGGCAGCACGGGCTTCAGCCAGATTTCCAAGTTTGTGGTATGCCTGACCAAGCATGCGATAACCGGCCCCTTGATCATCAGTGGCTTTCAAATAGGCAGTCATTTGCTCAATGACCGCTTCGTAATTGGCCATTTTCCAGTATTCATTGGCCAGCCCATAGCGCACCATCACATTGGAAGGGTCGCCAGCCAGCATCTTTGTCAGGGCATCAATTCGCGACTGAGACATAGGAAACCTTTTGAATGAAGAATGAAGAATTGAGAATGCAGAAACCATTTAGT
>DAOQNB010001015.1:0-2562 GCA_035335845.1 Acidobacteriota bacterium
CCAAGCCCTGAGCCCCAAGCCCTGAGCCCCAAGCCCTGAGCCCTCAGCCCGTTGTCTTCATCCCTATTCCTTATCCACCTTTGATTTGAGGGCTTTTTGAACATTGGCTGGAAGATTGGACAGCAACTTGTACCCGGTGTCTTTTTCAATGGCGGCGACCGTGGTGCGAAATTCCTGCCAGTCGCGGGTTCTGACGTCTTCTTCATTCGGCATTGAAATCGCAATCACGCGGGTGTTTTCATTGATTCGTTTCAGATCGTCGCTTCCGTTTTTCAGAACCACGATCACCTTCCAGGTTTTCTTGGGCACTGACACTTTCCCTTTGGCGATTTTCTCTTTTTCGCCGCTTCCACCGCAGATGATGTACAACTCATTTCCGTCTTCGACGAGCCGGCGAGAGTATTTTTCCAGATTGGCCCAGGGGCCCTGATTATTTCCGCCAGCTTGAGGGATGATATTGGTCATCACAAACACGGCTTCGTTGTCTTTTTCAGTTTTGTCCCGGTCGGCTGACGGGCACATATGACCCCGATCATAGCCACTGTTGGTGTAGTCCTGTGGCGTCACCTTGTACCAGCCTGCTGGAAGCTCAGGATCAGCTTTAAACTGGCTGCGTTCAACATCGCCTAAATCGTTTTTGTCCAGATGCCAGGAAACCCAGTTGGGAATTCCTTTATCGCGGTTATAGCTCATCGCAAATTGTTTGCGTTCGCTCAAGAAGTTGGCTGGGCTGGACGTATCCGGTTTGGCATTGCTTGGGTTCCCAAGCGCCAGGTTTGAATTGGCCCCAGCTTTGGTGTTTCCACCTGAAGTGTCAGTTGAAGACTCTTTCTCTGTACCGCCTTTTTTGTTGTCTGAAGGGGGTTCGGGTGGGATACAGGCCGTTAATCCAAGTGAAAGGCTCAATACAACAGCCATCAGTCCAAAGGTAAATGCAGACTTTGCCATAGGTAATGTCTCGATCCTGGTTGAAGAAGAAGGTTTGCAGCCAGTTGGGCAGAAATGACACGGATGAGGCTGCACAGGGAATTGATTTTTCACACTCTAGCGCAAAGCTCCGGTTGAGTCCAAAAATCAAAGCACCTGCCGGATTTGAACCGGAACAATCATTTTGATTTTGGGTCTAAGGGAACAACTCAACTCAGAGTAAAGGCTCGGAGCCTGGAGACTTGAATCTTATGATTTCAAATTCAATTGCACGCTCTATTTGTCAATTCTTTCTGTGTGTCTTCTCGTTGCTGGCTATTTCCTGTCAGTATCAATCCCCAGATTCATCAATCCCTCAAGCCAAAACCGGTCAGGAATTCCTTACCATTTCATTGGATAAAACCGGAAACGTAGTTTCTCGCAAATGGCTCGAATCGCAATCTGAAATTGTGGATTTGGGTGATGGTATCAAGCTTGAGTTGGTTGAACTTCCGGCTGGCCAATTTTTAATGGGGATGTCGAAACCAGAGTATGAATTCTATCGCAGCCAATCAGTGAATGAATCTTGGCTCAAAACCGAGTATCCGCCACGAGAAATTTCAGTTTCATCTTTTTTGATTGGAAAATATGAAGTGACCCGCAAACAGTGGAAACACGTCGCACAATTTCCAAAAGTTAATCTTGATTTAGTTGCCATCCCTTATTTTGAAAACCCAACAAACGAAACCCTTCCAATTACCTGGGTTGACCGCCTGGAAGCAGAGGAATTCTGCGCACGGCTATCCGTCAAAACTGGGCGAAAGTTTCGCCTCCCAAGCGAAGAGGAATGGGAATATGCCTGCCGGGCTGGTACTTCAACCCCCTTTGCCTTTGGTGAATCAATCACGAGTCAATTTGTTAATTTCAATGGAGATTCAGATTTCCCCACTCCTCGAACTGATTTCGACCACGGGGGGTTGTTACCGGTTGGGTGTCTTCACGTGGCAAATGCTTTTGGGATCTATGATATGCACGGAAATGCAAGCGAGTGGTGTGCAGGTGATTGGAACCCGCTGTTTGAGAAGGAGCCGCCACGATATATCAGGCAACTTGGTACGATCCGGGGTGGGGCCTTTCGAAGTTCTGCGGCAGGTTGTCGGTCATCGGTCCGAGGCATGGTGCCTTATGGTCTTTTCCTCGAACAGGATAGGTCATTTCTGTCTACCTCTCCTGAGTATCAAGCTGGTTCTGGCTCAATCGGTTTCCGGGTTGCTGTTGATGAAAAGTAAGTTCGGCGGGATAGGTTTTCAAAAGACATTATCGGGGTTCACCATTTGCCAAAAGTGGAGCTTCCTCGCAGAGGCAGCCCACCCACTCACGCGGGCGGTACTGACTTGACGTCATCCTTTTTTCGACGGCCCGGTTTTGTCTAGTTTACAAGCCGTAAACTACCTGCCTTAATTCAGCCACCGCTACGCGGCGAAAACCTGAACCAGTGATAAGGGAACAGGGAATTTTTTCATCCCTCATCCTTCATCCCTCATCCCTTCAAAGAACCCTGAACCCTGATTAGCTTTCTTCAGTCAACTTTATCGCGGTTTTCAATAGACATTATCGGAGTTAGGTGTTTACGAAAAAGGAAAACAACTCAAGGGG
>DAOQNB010001016.1:0-2558 GCA_035335845.1 Acidobacteriota bacterium
GTGTGGAAATTTTTTCAAGCAACAGGACATGCGTGTGAAAACGGCTTTTATCACGGGGATTACCGGGCAGGATGGGTCATATCTGGCAGAACTGCTTCTGGCCAAAGGTTATACAGTGCATGCGATGATTCGGCGGGCTTCGACGTTCAATACCCGCCGGATTGACCATATTTATCAGGATCCGCACGACCCCGACGCCCGTCTGTTTCTGCACTATTCTGATCTGGCAAGCACGGAGTGGCTGGCTGATATCATGTATCAAATCCGGCCCAACGAAATGTACCACCTTGCCGCACAAAGCCACGTCAGGGTGAGTTTTGACTTGCCTGAATACACCGCCGACATTACTGGAACCAGCACGGTGCGGATTCTTGAAGCCGTCCGCCGGAGCGGTGTCAAAACGCGATTTTATCAGGCATCCAGTTCCGAAATGTTTGGCAACGCGCCAGCGCCTCAGAGTGAACGAACGCCGTTTTACCCACAGAGCCCCTATGCGGCGGCCAAAGTCTATTCGTACTGGATGACCCGCATGTACCGCGAAGCCTATGGCCTTTTTGCCTGCAATGGGATTTTTTTCAACCATGAAAGCCCACGGCGCGGCGAAACCTTCGTGACTCGAAAAATTACCCGCGGACTGGCATTGATCCTGGCTGGCCGTCAAAAAAAGCTTTATTTGGGAAATTTAAAGGCCCAGCGGGATTGGGGATATGCTCCCGAATATGTCGAAGCCATGTGGAAAATTCTCCAGCAAGAAACTCCTGAAGATTTCGTCATCGGAACCGGTGAAACGCATAGTGTTGAAGAATTTGTCGCCGAAGCGTTTGCCTATGTGGGCCGCGATTGGCGCGAGTATGTCGAAATTGACCCTCGATACTACCGCCCGCTGGAAGTTGATACGTTGCAGGCAGATACTCAAAAAGCCAGAACACAACTTGATTGGACACCCAGCGTTGGTTTTAAGGATTTGGTAAAGATCATGGTTGACGCTGACCTTGAAGCAAACGGGATTGAGTCTCCCGGTGAAGGCAAACGCATCCTGGCCGAAAAATTCACGACCTGGCATCACTGGGATTCAGCGGTGACAAAGCTTGTACAATCAACAGAAGGAAAGGCGAGTCAATAAACCATAAGGATAAATGATGAAGCACTCAAAACGCATTGCTGTTACCGGTGGAGGTGGTTTTCTCGGCTCGTTTTTGGTTGAACGATTAAAACAGGCGGGGTATGACAACGTAGTTGCTCCGCGCAAAGTCGAGTTTGACTTTTTTGACTCCGCACAGGTCAGCCGGTTTTATGAAACAGTACGCCCACACATTGTCATTCATCTGGCGGCGGTGGTTGGCGGTATCGGTGCTAACCGCCAGCATCCAGGGCGATTATTTTACGACAACGCCATCATGGGGATTCAGTTGATTGAACAGGGGCGACGCTTTGGGCTTGAGAAATTTGTTTGTGCCGGAACGGTGTGCGCCTACCCGAAATTCACGCCCGTGCCGTTTCGAGAGGCCGATATTTGGAATGGATACCCGGAAGAAACCAACGCCCCGTATGGGCTGGCCAAGAAAATGCTTCTGGTGCAGTTGCAAGCCTATCGGCAAGAATACGGTTTTAATGGCATCTACTTGATTCCAGTGAATTTATATGGTCCACGGGATAATTTCGACCCGCAAAGCTCACATGTCATTCCGGCGCTGATTCGCAAATGTGTCGAAGCCAAACGACGGAACCTTCCAACCATCACTGTCTGGGGAACGGGGGCAGCCACTCGCGAATTTTTATATGTTGAAGATGCCGCCGCCGCTATTGTGGCAGCGATGGAGCAATATGATCGCCCGGCGCCGATGAATCTTGGGTCAGGCCAGGAGATGGCAATTCGGGAACTGGTGATGTTGATTCGGGAACTGGTTGGGTATACCGGAGACGTGGTGTGGGATGCGTCGCAACCTGACGGCCAGCCACGCCGCTGTCTCGATACCAGTTTGGCAACTCAGGAACTAGGGTGGACCGCACAAACCCCTTTTCGGGAAGGTTTACAACGAACGATTGACTGGTATCTGGCTCACTCAACCCAGTAAAAGCAAAGCGATGTCAAGCCATCACACTCGACAGCACTCTTACAGGTGGTGTTGTTTCAAAAAGGAATGAATCTGTTCCCAGGCCTGAGCTGGATGAGTTTGAAGGAGTAAATGCGGGCCGGGAATGTTTCTTACTGTTATCAGACTTGATTTGGACGGCAACCCGATGTTAAGGCTTGGAATCAATTGATCTTGCTCGGCATTGATGACCAGGATCGGCTGACGAAGGTTTTGAAAAATTTGACTGACTTCGACATCAAGCACCGCATTGACTCGCTGAAAAACGACCTCACCCGGCACTGACTCCAGCACCTGACAAATTTCTTTGGCCAGCTTCCAGTCGGCTTCCCAGCCAATCATCCAGTGATGAACGGCAATCACTGGAACTGGAAGCTGAAACACCACCCGTCCAATCAGTTTCAGGAGTGGATGGACCTGCTTACTGATTGGACAGTTCAAAAATGAACAACACAACACCAGTCC
>DAOQNB010001017.1:0-2553 GCA_035335845.1 Acidobacteriota bacterium
AGCAAGGACATAAAAATGATTTCTTCGAAGGCCCGGAACCCGGAACCCGGAACCCTATTTCTTCACTTGCGCCGTTTGGGTTGTTGGTGGTGTTGGTGGCGTCAATGCTTTCGGGTCACGAACGGCCAACTGCCCTTTGCGCAAGAAGTTGATGGATTCGCCCAAAATTCGGGCGGCTTCCTGTGGTGCGTGGAATCCGGTCGAGTTTTCGGCTTCGACAAAATCCAGGTAGAACTGCCCCCGGCGTTGAAAATCCTGAGCCAGGGCCAGATCAGCATCCGTTTTACCAGCGGCTTTGGCGGCTTTGATGTCGTTAATGAGATCCATCAGGGCGTCCATGGCCAGGTTTCTGAGTTGATACGTCCGTTCCTGAATCGTCTCAACTCGTGCTTTTAATTCAGCCTCCGGCCATTTGTGACAGGTCTGGCAGGCATTATTTATATTGAGCAATGGACTGCGAACGTGATGGTCACTGATTTTCATGGCGCCGACGCGTTTGTACGGCATATGGCAGTCAGCGCAGGCCACACCAGAGCGGGCGTGGATTCCCTGATTCCACAATTCAAATTCTGGATGCTGGGCTTTCAAGGTCAGCGCGCCGGTATCAGCGTGAGTCCAGTCTTTGAATTTGGCTTCGTCATAATAAGCGAGAATATTTTCAACCTTGAGTCCCTTGGCCCACGGATAGACCAGCCGTTTTTCGGGGCCTTTGAAATAGTATTCGACGTGGCACTGACCGCAGACAAAAGTTCGCATTTCCTGACGGGTGGCCATCTTATTCACGTCATAGTTTTGAATTCCCTGTGACGCTTTGTAAGCAGCGATCCCTTCCATAAACCCTGGACGGGTGACGCGGAGTTGCATCGTTTGTGGGTCGTGGCAATCAATACAGGCAACCGGATGCTTAAATTCCTTGCGGGCTTCGGTATAGGGCATCTGGTTCATAATCTCAAAGCCTTTGGTCAAATCACCATTTCCAAGTCTTCGGTAAGGCACATACACCGAGGCGTGGCACTGGGCACAGGTGCCTGGTTGCTTCACAACCTGCTGGCGTTCGGTAAAGCTTTGATCATCAAGCATATAGGCGTGACCGCGCTCTTCACGAAAATCCTTGGAAAAGGCATAGCCAGCCCACATGGCTTTAAGTCGTGGGTCTTCTTCAAGCTTGGATTGGGCGACAATTGAGCGCGGGTCAGCCTGGGTTGGTGTTTTTGGAATTGCTTCGCTGCCCCCAAATCGCGTCCGTTCCTGGTCCACCGTCTTTTTATAATCGTCATACTGGAGCGGAAAATTCTTGCCCCAGATGGCTGGATCTTCAGTCTCATCAGTGAGTTCAACCACACGATAAAACGGGTTTTTACCTTCCTGCTTGCGCTCCATAATGTTGACGAGCAGCGCCGTCAACCCAATTGTAACCAGAGCGGTTGCAATAATGGTAACCAGAACCAGGGTGCCTCGGCGTTTTGAGGGAAAATGTGGTGGCGTTTGTGGTGTGTGTGTTTGTTCAGCCATATGTTTACTCAGGGTTCAGGGTTTGAGGTTCAAGGTTTGAGGTTCAGGGTGATGGAATGTATGTCCTTTTGTCTTTCTTCGGTGGTGAAACCCGGAACCCGAGTTAGTGGAGGTGCCCAACGTTGCGATGACACTGCAGGCAATCTAATTGATTTTGTGGAAGTCCATGTGGCTCAATCGCTTCCACAATGCTGGCGTGGCATTTTCGGCAGGCATTTTCGGTGATTTCGCGGTTATGGGGTTTGATTTGGATCGGTTCGTGAAACCAACCGGTGGTAAACCCAAAGGAATGCCAGAATCCATTTGACGCTTTGTTGGCATATTTGGCCACAAAACCGGAGGGAGTGTGACAATCATTGCAGGTCGCAGTGTTGCGATGGCTGGATTTCACCCATCCGTCAAACTGTTCCTGCATGACATGGCAGTTGGCACAGGCGTTCGGGTCGTTGGTCAAATAGGCATAGCCTTTGGCATAAATAAAGGTATAAGAGCCGAGCCCTGTTGCCAGTCCAAGAATGACGCTGATCACAATCAGCTTGGTTTTGGTGAGTCTGGTTAATCGGGTCGTGAATTTCATAAGTACCTGTCTGTACCACTGCGGGTTCCGTTTTCGGTTGAGGGTTGATCAGTTTCAGGTCGGTCTCTCAACTTCTTCGTCAGTCAAAGGATCAGAATACTCTGGGTGTATCGGCTACTGACTGTGGGTGAGGATTCGCATTTTGTTGTTCCTTTGCGGTGAAGTGTTCCAGAGAGATCCGGGGGGTGTTTTTCCTGTCTGCAATCCTTGTTCCAAAGCTGATTTTTCCCCAGAATATGGTTTAAAGTTGTGTATTGTATACAACTTTAAGGGAAAATATCGAAAAAATTCCCAGCTTGTTACAGAAAAAGTGCGGATTTATTCGCGCCCGGAAGCTGAAAACTGCCCAGCCCTGGAAGTCAGATTTTCAAAGAAGGGAAGTACCGTACCCTGGACTGCTATTTCCAATTCAAGGGGGAGAGTTTACACTCGGCGGATTCGAAACACTGTGACATAAGTCATTG
>DAOQNB010001018.1:0-2545 GCA_035335845.1 Acidobacteriota bacterium
GGTGGATGACCTTCAGCACGATTTTAATCGCATTTTCCGCCTGAAACGGAGGCCGCCCGGTGAGTAATTCATAGAGCGTTGCCCCCAGGCTATAGACGTCAGTTCGCCGATCCAGATGATGGATTTCCCCCCGTGCCTGCTCGGGCGACATATAGGCTGGGGTGCCCAAAATCGCTCCGGTTTCAGTCATTCCATCTGCCCCGGCTTCACGTGCCAGCCCAAAATCCATCACTACTGGCCGGAGGCTGCCATCCTCGGTTGTTTCAACCATGATATTGGCCGGTTTCATATCGCGATGGATAATTCCCAGCCGATGTGCAGTGTGAAGGGCTTCGGCCACGGTTTTAATCACAAACACTTTCTGGCTCAGGGTCATTTCCTGGTGGGCGTCATGCAGGGACTTCCCGGTAATAAACTGCATCGCAATGTAGGTTTGACCATCAACTTCGCCGACTTCAAAAACTTTGCAAATATTTTCATGTTCAATACGTGCCTGGGCACGGGCTTCGAGTTTAAAACGTTCTTCGAGCTGACGGCTTCCGCTGCGGATAAATTTTAGAGCAACTGTTCGGCTAAGCTGTTTATCCCAGCCCAGATAGACACACCCCATCCCGCCTTCACCCAACTGGCGCAAAAAGTCATACCGGTCCCAATTTTCAACTGGGAAGACATCATCAATCGGCGGAAAGTTTTTAACGTCAACCAGCGTTTTTGGCTCAAGTGTGGGGTTCACATCGTCCGAAATGGTTTCCAGAAAGTGGGTCGGCCACCGAGAACCCATCTCTTGTTCCCGATCAAACGTTCCCTCAGTCTTCATTTCCCGGAGCAGGGATTGCACCTGGGCTTCTGAAATCATTCCCTGGTCAATTAAAGGGTCAATCTTTGGTCCATATCGAAAAGAAGTATCTCGATTCAGATTGGCAGCCGGAATGGTAACCGTAATTGGTTCAAGAAATACCGAGGCTGGCACCAGGCCCTGATCAACAGCGCGCTGCAACAGCTTATCTTCCCAGGTGAGCGATGCCATGGGAATGACCTCCAGGGGAAATTGTGCAGCCTGCCTGGGGTTCCACACCAATTCTGCGCTCGACCAGAGGGCTCACTATTTAATCAGGTGCCATCCGATCAGAGGTTGAAAAGACCCAGTTTCATATATCCGAGGGGGGTTCAGGCAGAATTGAATTTGGATTTGAGTGATGGTTCAAACCGAATTTTAGGATTCGAGGCAGACTGCTTATGCCTGAAACCCAAATCAAAGGCGTTTTATTGCAATGCCTAAATACCCGGTTTGCAATGAGTTTGAAAAAGTGAAGGAAAAATCGGGGGGGACGACGCGTGTGACCAGCATTTGAAAAAACGCCCGGTTGATATTTGGGTGCAACCCATAAAAAGTCGGATTGGCAAACCCGCAATCCAGGCAAAATCGGGCCAGTTCAGAGGGTTTTATAAAAAGATGATAGACGTGCATGTGAGGTGGGGTGTTTTTGACAAACCATTCAACGCCTTTGATCACCACTAGCCAGCTCAGCGGATTTCGATTAAACGTTGAGAAAAAAAACATTCCACCGGGTTTGATGACGCGTGCGGCCTGGGCAACAACCTGTTTAGGATCATCAACATGTTCAAGAAAGTCCATCGAACAAACGACGTCAAATGATTGATCCGGATATGGCAACCGGTAAGCATCGCCTTGATCGTACTGAACTGTTCCTGTTGTGTCATAGAGTCGGGCAACAGCCAGGCTTTCAACCGATTGATCAAGGCCCACCACCCGAAACCCGGACCGTGCCAGCAGATTGGTCAAAAAACCGCCGCCACAGCCAATATCAAGCACCGATAACTCGCCTGTTCCAAGCTGTTTCCGGATTTGTTCAACGATCCAGGGGTTGCGTAATGCCGCTTCGGCCCGCAGCAGTGCCACTGGATCGTCCTGAGCCGTATACCAGCGTTCGCCAAGTTGATGGTAAATCTCGTTGTTGACTGTTACGCGGGGCGGTTGCGACATATCCAGTTCCAATAAACCGTCTGATAGATTCCAAAAACACCAGTCAGCAAACACTGGGCAATGAGCATAATTTTCAGCGGAACACCTGCGACAACGGTTGGCAATCCAAGTGGATTCCTGGCACTGACACCTGTCCATAGCGCTGCAATTGCCAGCAAAACCAGGGGATGAAAGGCAAACAATACCGCATGGAGCCAGTGTTCACCTGGGTCGCAATATTTGGCATGGACAAACTCATCCTTGGTCACAAAGATGGTCGAAAAAAGGGCCATCCCGATAAATGGGCCAACCGTTTGCGGGCTGTACTCAAATGAAAGTGCGTACCCATAACAGGCCAGAACGGTCAATGTATCAAGCGGATGCCCAATCCGTTCCCAGCGCGGGATTTCACGCCGGTAGTGGAAATAAAACTCATCCACCAAAATCACCATGATTTGAACTGAAAAAATAAACCCAATCAGAAAAAGCATCTTTTTGAATGAAGAATTGAGAATGAAGAAAATCTGAATATTTTGGTCAAAAAAGTTTCCATGACAACAT
>DAOQNB010001019.1:0-2541 GCA_035335845.1 Acidobacteriota bacterium
ATTCTTCATTCTTCATTCTGTTGACTTCCTGCCACACCAAATGTCCACCTTTGTGGCAGAACCACAACAGGCAGGGATCAGAGATTTTTGAGACTTCTGAGAAGTGCCTGTATTTGGCGAGTTTGCAAATTTTTGGCATGAGTTCAAATTTTGGTATGCAATATGCTGGGCTTTCAACGGTTTGTATTTTTCATTCCAATCACAATCTAAAGGAACGAGCGAAAGGATCCATCCAGAGATTTTGCCAGGGAAACGTCTTCCCAAGTTTTTTCAACCAAGCCCCACTGCCCATGAAAAAACCTGGCTCCAGCTCGTGAGGAATCAATGAGACCACAAACGACGCTTGCTCGCGCCGTCCATACCACCGGGATTGGTTTACATACCGGTACTCCTGTTGAACTGACCATTTTCCCAGCCCCACCCGATACCGGGTATGTTTTTCGCCGGGCTGACCTCAACGGCTTTGAACTCTCCGCGACGCCCCATCACGTAGCCCACGTCAGTTACGCCACCACCTTGATGCGCAAAGGCGTGATGGTCTCCACCGTCGAACATCTCCTTTCCGCATTGCACGGCTGCCAGGTTGACAACGCAATCATTGAACTCAACAGTTTTGAAGTTCCGATCCTGGATGGCAGCGCGTTGCCGTTTGTCGAACTCATCGAAGCCGCCTCAGTCGTTGAACTTCCTGCCATTCGACAAACGCTCCGGATTTTGCGCTCAGTTGAAATCATTGACGGCGCCCGCCGAATTGCCATTCATCCGTACCAGGGTTTTCGGATTGAAAGCACGATTGATTTTCCCCACCCCGTGATTGGTCGTCAGACCAGTGCCCTTGACCTCACTCCAGAAAATTATCGCCGTGAAATTGCTCCCGCCCGAACTTTTGGGTTCATCCACGAAGCTGAAGCCCTTAGAAAAAGCGGGCTTGTGCGTGGCGCGTCACTCGAAAACGCCGTCGTACTCGACAAAGAAAAAGTCCTGAATCCAGAGCCATTGCGGTTTAGCGATGAATTTGGACGGCATAAAGTTCTTGATATCGTTGGAGATCTGGCTTTATTGGGAATGCCGATTGAAGGGCGAATTGTCGCTGAACGCTCTGGTCACGGGCTTCATTCTGCCCTGATGGCCAAACTGATTCGCGAAACAGACGCCTGGGAAGTCACCGAAGCCGATGTTGACCTGCCAGCCATTCTGGCCGCGAATGGCTTTTTCCGCGAAGCCGTTCGGGCCTGAAGTGCTGGGTAAAAGCTTATTTGGCAAATGAAAAGGGCAGGTAGTTGAGAAACTACCTGCCCTTTCTATTTCGCGACTTTGCTATTTCACTCCCTCAGTGCTTGGGAATCGTCAGTTTTTGTCCAACCTGGATCTTATTTGGATCATTCAGGATATGGCGATTCGCTTCGAAGATTTGCTGGTAGGAGAGTTTGTTTCCGGTCACTTTTTTGGCAATACCAGAGAGGGTATCACCTGACTTGACGGTGTATTCACCGAAAATGTCATCACGGGCAACCGACCAGTCAAATACCAGATCACCGTGATTGAGGTTAGGGTCAATTTCTTTGATCGCATCCCAGAGCTGGTTGGCTGCATATTGATGCGGAGCATTGGCCTTGAGGACCAGTTTGCCGCCGTCTTCAGTCGCGCTCAGCGGGTCGCACCCAAGTTGTTGGGCCAGGTTGTACACACTGCTGTATTTGTCGGTGAGTGACATACTTCAAAAAGCTCCTTAAATAGGTGTGATTTTGAAAAGGGAAGTGGTAAAAGATCCACCTTGATCAAACGGGAGGCCAACTCTAGCTGGTTCTTGGGTTGAGATCAACCTGTCATATTTCACAAAACACCAAAGCGGCGTCAAGCCGCCGCACTCCAAAGCGGCGTCGAGCCGCCGCACTCCACATAATATATGAACACCAAACGAACACCGCTGGTGATGATTAACACCGGTAATGGAAAAGGCAAAACCACGGCGGCACTTGGGCTTTTGATGCGTGCCGCTGGGCGCAACTTCAAGACCATCATGCT
Organism: Acidobacteriota bacterium; assembly: GCA_035335845.1. GTDB lineage: Bacteria > Acidobacteriota > Blastocatellia > Chloracidobacteriales > Chloracidobacteriaceae > JACQXX01. Next base: position 2,026 of record DAOQNB010001019.1, read on the forward strand.
CCAGTTTATTAAAACCACCGAAGACCCACGGTTTGGCGTCTATGGCGAAATTCTAAGCGCCCACAAACTGGGAATTGAAATTTTATCACTGGGCGATGGCTTCACCTGGGATACCAAAAATCCTGACCAGGACAAACAAACCGCCCGCAAAGCCTGGGAAATCTGTGTTGAAAAAATCAATTCCGGGGTCTATGACATTGTGGCGCTGGACGAAATTACCTACGCGTTTCACTTTGGCTGGCTCACCGTCCAGGAGGTCATTGACGTCCTCAAAAACCGTCCGGCAAATCTGCATGTTGTCTTGACCGGGCGCAACGCCCCACCAGAACTGATTGAATTTGCTGATCTGGTGACTGAAATGACCGAAATCAAACATCCGTTTACTGAAAAGAAAGTCGTGGCTCAGTTGGGGATTGAGTTTTAACGAATGAAGAATTGAGAATGAAGAATGTATCTGGTGCTTGGTGCTTGGACCAATGTTTTCGAAGAACCAAGAACCAAGAACCAAGAACCAAG
>DAOQNB010001020.1:0-2537 GCA_035335845.1 Acidobacteriota bacterium
TTCTTCATTCTCAATTCTTCATTCTTCATTCTCAATTCTTCATTCTTCATTCTCCAGCCTGGCTTCTTCAGCCCTGAATTTTTCAGCCCAATGCCTTACGAACCTGATCCACCACCATCCGGGGAGCAACAACTGGCCCGAGGATTCCAAGTTGTAAGGTCCCAAGCTGGCCAATCGTGATGCTGAACCCCGTAATCCAGCCGGTTGCCTGTTCAAAGGCCACAATCGGAGACGTTTCGGGAAGGTCCGGTAATTGTTGGGCCTGATCGAGGGCAATGGTCAATCTGGCACCGATTTCCTGAGCTTTCTCAGGGGTGATCAAACCGTGGTTAGCAACCACAAACCCTTCTTTATCAATAAGGAAAGCGCCAGAACCGTTGACAGCTTCACGACACCACTGGAGGAGCCTTTCCCAGGTTTCCTTCCCATACAAATCATCGGGCAATGGTGGGAGAGGTGGGAGAACTGGCGTGGCCGGCGGTGCCACTTCAGCTTTGGCCGATTGGCCAGCAACGTTTTCCAAATGAAAGCGAATATAGTTTGGTGGTGTGGGTTGTGGCCGGGGTGGCGGTAGCGCCAACCGTGATTCAAGGCTTAGTTTGTGACTGATTTGCCGCGCTTTTTCCAAATCAGAGCAATTCACGTTGCTGGCGTTCGACATGGGTCACCTCACTCATCAGGCTGAGCCGCTTCATCAAATAATCAAGTTCAGCGGCAAGGAATTCAAAACGACGGGCCTCAGGCGAAATCGGACCAGCGAGAAACCCAACCGGAAGCCCTTTCTGGCTGGCTTCGGCAAACAAATCAACGCGAGGAATGATCGTATCGAGGACACCAGAAAAATTTCCCCAGGCCTCGCTCAAAATGGAGAGTGCATTTGGCTGATGCTTTTCAACCAGCGTCAACACCAGTCCAATCAACTGCAATTTTGGATTTTCATTGGTTTGAACGTGTTCAATGACCCGCAAAATTTGGGAGATTGAGCGCAGGGCGAGAGCTTCAGTTTGAAACGGCACCAGGACAAAGTCCGCATTGGCCAATGCCGCCCGGGTAATCAGGCCCAGACCCGAGGGCGTATCAAACAGGGTGATATCCACCGCATCTTCAACTTTCGCCAGCGCATCTTCTAAAACACCGGGACGAAACAAGGCCTGTTCATATTCACCAGCATCAACTGGGTCGAGTTTTCCACGGGGGAGCATGCGCAGTTTGGGCATTTTGGTTTGGATCACGGCCTGGGCCGGTGTTGCCTGGCCCATCAACAGATCAGCCAGCCCTGATAACTCAGCGTCTCCTTTTCCCAATGAATGCCCGATTCCACCTTGTGGATCCAGATCAACGAGCAGTGTGCTCATTCCTCGCTCGGCCATTGCAACCGCGAGGTTGAGGGCAATCGTCGTTTTCCCGACGCCGCCCTTGGGACTTGCGATACAAATTCGACGTGACATTACTGATTCTCCTCTATGGATTGTTTAACTGGTGAGGGCGGGTGGGGACTCCACCACGATTCCCATTTCATGGAGGCGTTTCACATTGGCTTCCACCCGGCGATTCCCAGGTTGAATTTGATTTGCCAGAAGAAAAGCTCGGAGTGCGGCTTGATATTCTTTATTGAGAAGCGCATTGATCCCGGTTTCCCAGGCCGTTTCAAACGCCTCCTCGGTTGATAAAGCTTGAGGCGGGGGAACTGATTCAGGAACCGTTTCGCAGGGTTCAAGCGTGGCCTGTTCCAGGTCGTCTAATTCCTGCTGTAACGCACCGGCTTCTTTCATTTCGTCGTGGATCCGGGCGGCTTCCATCAGCAACGTTTCCCAGCCAAGATGGATATTGCGTTCCTGGGGCGATTCAATCAGCGTCCGGCAAGTCACCCGAAACTCTCGACCAAAAAGCAACCGGCGGAAGGCATCTTCGCCATTGCCAAGCGGGTCATGGGCATTCCACACCGTACCCTGAAAAACCTGAATGTTGCCCACCGGGGTGCCGTTTTGGGACATATCAATCGTGACTGAATGTCGCCCCAGACAGGCGAGTTGGACAAAATCAACGGCTGAAAATGGAGGGTCGGCGACTTGCTGTTTCGCGACTCCAACTTTATTGACCACAATCTGGCGGAGTTCTTCCAGGCTGACAGGTTTATCACGGACTTCGACTGCCGCATGCCGGGGGATTTGGGGGGCATATGCCTTCAAGTAGGCCGAAATAAAGACCACCGGAATTTTCCATCCTCGTTTTCCCAACTCCCCCAGGATCTCAATGCCTGACCGATCAGGTAAATCAAGGTCTGAAAAAATCAAATCGGGCGGTTGTTCGTCGAGATGGGTCAATGCCTCGGTCAAGGTGCCAGCTTCAATGGTGACAATCCCGGATAGTTTGCTGATCCCTCGGGCCATTGACGCTCTCAGGACCGCTTCGTCTTCGATGATCAATACAACTGCCATAACATACTCCTCAGACTGGAGGGGATTGGAATGAAGATATAGGTTGAAGACATCGGGCTTGGGGCTGAAGACATCGGGCTTGGGGCTGAAGACATCGGG
>DAOQNB010001021.1:0-2529 GCA_035335845.1 Acidobacteriota bacterium
CACCCAGGATCGAATTGAAGACCTCTATCGCATCACCATCCCATCCACAATGACAGTGGCTCTGGCACTTGATTGGGCACAAACGGCAGCGGATCTGGACCTCTATCTCTTCAACAATTCTTTGGTACCAGGGTCAGCCAATGCGGCCTTTGTGGATGCGTCAGCCTCAGACACGCTGAAACCTGAACGCATCGGCGCTCGCATTCTGCAACCTGGAACCTATTACATCGGGGTCAGCCGGTTTGATCAATCCAATAGCCCGGCGACCGCCTACCAGCTTCGTTTTGCCAGTCAACCTGGCGGGACATCTCAAACTCTGAGCCTGGACGATGGCCGGGCTGAACTGTTTTTCACCTCAGGCACGGTGATTTTTGCCAATCGCCTGACGCCACCGAGTTACCCGGCAACATTGAATCAGGTACTGCTTTCGGTCAATAACCGGGCCACGAATCAACCGGCTTCTGCGGTGGGATCAGTGGTGCGGATTATTGTGTATTCGATTGATTCGAGCGGAAAGCAAACCTTGCAGGGAGTTGAAAACTTTCTCATCACCAACGATGGGACAACACCCGATTTCACGGCAAATACTTTCAACATCACAGATGTCACAATTCAAAACGGGAGCTTTCTGGTTGGCTATCAGGTTGTCCAGCCAAATGCATCTGGGGTTTCTCCCTTTGCAACCGTGGATAGTACATCACCCAAACGAAACACCCTTATTTCAGTGGATAACGGCACAACCTTTACAGAACTGATCGCCCAAAATAATCAAACCGGAAACCTGTTACTGCGTGGCGAAGTGACCTTGTTTAACAACACCCTCCAGATGGTATCACCTGATTCCACCCCGTTTGAGGGACTGATTCAGAACGCATCAACGCAACCGCTCCAGGCCATCGAAGCGGCCCCAACGCCACCAGTCAAGCAACGGGTTGGGCTCCATCGCCTGAATCTGGAATCAATCGCAACCAGCCAGGAGATAACTCTGGAACTGGCTGATCCAGTTGGGGTTTCGTCGGTTGAAGCCTTGATCAAGCGTGGTGAAAACGAAGACTGGATTCCGATTGAGATTCGCCGCCAAAGTTTTAATCCAGTTACCCGATTGTGGACGATTACCGTCCCCAACCAGCCAGGATACACAGCCATCCGGTACCGAAATCAGCAAGGATGGCTCAGCAACGTCAAGGAAATTTTCCCTTCCGCCAATTGATCTTCAATCTCAATTCACCAGCACCCAGCCGTGGGACACAACTCGCAGCAGGATTGTCCCACGGCTGACACCTCTCTCAGGTTCGCCCTCATAATAAAGCCAACATTCACATATATCTTTCTTCAGGAGAATCTATGTCTGAAAATCAACCACCGATGGCCCCTCCATCGCTTCCCCCCAACGTCACCTTGCTGCACCTCATCACCGGGCGTTGGATTTCACAAATGATCTATGCGGCAGCCAAACTTGGGATTGCCGACTTGCTGACAGACGGCGGCAAGTCAGTTGAACAATTAGCCGAAACAACTCAAACCCATCCTCGCTCCCTGTTTCGACTCTTGCGCAGTCTCGCTGCCGTAGGAGTATTTACCGAATCCAAACCTCACTTTTTTGAATTGACGCCGCTTGCGTCCTGCCTTCGGTCAGACGCCCCTGATTCCATGCGAGCCATGGCGATCATGTTTGGCGAAGATTTCCACTACCGCGCCTGGGGAAATATCCTGCACAGTATTCGGACTGGCGAAACAGCAATGAAACTCACGCATGGCAAAGAATTTTTTGATTTCCTTTTGGATCATGCTGAAATTGCCAGTTTGTTTGATCAGGCAATGACCAGTGTTTCAACACTGGCCATTCACGCAGTCACGTCAGCCTATGACTTCACATCAATTGGGACCCTGGTGGATATCGGCGGCGGGCATGGCAGTTTGTTGACCACCGTTCTCAAAGCCAACCCGCATCTGAATGGAATTTTGTTTGATCAGCCATTTGTGGTCGAACATGCCAAAAATCTGGTGGCCGAAGCTGGCCTGAATGACCGCTGCACTCGTGTGGGTGGAAATTTCTTTGAATCAGTCCCCTCTGGTGGCGATGCCTACATGATGAAATACATCATTCATGACTGGGATGACCAGCCAGCCACCACAATTCTCAAAAACATTCATCAGGCGATGAATCCAGCCGGTAAGCTGCTGGTGGTCGAAACGCTGGTAGCACCAGGAGATGAACCCTGTCTGGCCAAACTTTTGGATATGGAAATGCTGGTGGTGAGTAGCGGTCGTGAACGAACGGTTGAAGAATACGCCGCACTCTTTGAAGCCTCTGGCTTTAAGCTCAATCGGGTGATTCCGACCCAATCGCCGATGAGCATTCTGGAAGCAGTTCAAGCCAGTCAGGGCTAAAGACATCGGGCTTGGGGGATTAAACCCGTTTTCTTCCGCCCTGAGCCCGGCTTCTTTAACTGTCATCAATAATCCTTGGCAAACCGGGAAAAATTGATGTAAACTACTGATTCCAATGAAATTGCATACCCTCTTATA
>DAOQNB010001022.1:0-2529 GCA_035335845.1 Acidobacteriota bacterium
TGAAAATGAGATGTATCAATGAAGGGGTTCAATGGAATGACGATATCGTCAACGAGGTGATTGGGCTACATTAGATACTCCGACGAAATAACTTCAACAAAACAGGAAAGACTGAGCCATCCCTAAAGAGAAAGAGAACCTAAAACGCGAATCCAAAGCGCTGTTTGGGTTGATGATGAAGGTATTGGTGGATCTCCTGGTGGTATTAATGAAACAGAGACGAGAAGAAAGAAACGAATCAACCAGGGAAAGAACCGGAAAGTGATAGCTAGAGACGGCCACAGCAGATAACGCTGCTGCATAAAATCGATCTATCTGAATACAAATTTCTCTCTATTTCTTAAATACTATTGACAGTATTTACTGATATAACTATTTTTCTTCCATGAACCCACTCTCAATCAACAAAGATCAACACTACATCGGAACATCAGATCTGGCGGCGGCAGCAGCCCGGCAAATACGGGAACTGGTTCCAGAGCAAGTCCGGGGTTCGGTGACCGAAATTCCGGACGAGCGCATGGTTCGCTATTACATCAGCCAGCGTGTGTTGCCGGAACCGCTTGGAAAAAACGGGAATTCGTCGGTTTATGGCTACCGGCATTTGCTGGTGTTGCTGGTGGTCAAACGACTCCAGGCTGAGTTTCTCCCGCTGGCGAAAATTCGGAGCATCATTGCCGAATCCAGCATCGAGGATCTGGAGCGGATTCTGACGCCGAACCCATCCAAGGAAAATACCCAGGTGTTTCTGGAATCATTGCTCAAAGCTCCCACCAGTCAGCCAGGTTCAAGTCCAGCACGAGCCAAATTGTGGCAGCGGCATGAAATTGAACCGGGATTTGAGATCCAGGTTCGACAAGATTGGGTGATGCCATCTGATGCCGAATCACAACTGAAACTGGCCCAGAAAATCCTGAGGAAATTGTCGGCTGAACTGGATTTGCCCAAGGCATTGAGAAAGGACTGATATGCCGTACCCATCCATCACAATCCTCTCCGATCAGACCGTATATGCCCCGCCGACTGACAGGTGCTCGGTCCTGGTGACGATTACCCCGTTGGCCTCGGATCAACGGCTCGATTCCGTTACCAGAAATCTGAGTCTGGTGCTGGATCGGTCCGGAAGCATGCAGGGAACCAAGATCAAAGCGGCCCGGGATGCCGCCTGCCGAATTGTCGATCAGTTGTTACCGACTGACCGGCTGAGTATTGTCGCGTTTGATAATCAGGTTGAGATTGTCTGCCCGTGCCAGCCGGTGACGGACAAAACTGAAATCAAATCAAAGATCTCACGCATTACGGCTGGTGGGAATACCGCGCTGCACGAAGCAGGGGTGCGTGGCGCAATGGAGGTGAACCGTTTTTCAGAGGTGTTTACCCATAACCGGATTTTATTGGTGACGGATGGTCAGGCCAATGTTGGCGAAACCAATCCGGCGACCCTGATCGGGCAAGCGCGGGAAATGGCGATGCGTCAGCTCAGTACCTCCACGATTGGGATTGGAAACGATTTTAACGAAGAACTGCTGATCCCGATGGCTTCCGCCGGGATGGGAAATGCCTGGCACGTGGTTGAAAGCGAAGACATCCAACGAATTCTAATCAGTGAACTCAATGGGATTACCGCCCAGGTCGGTTCCAACGTCCGGTTCAAAATGGTCGCTTCAGACGGCGTGGAAATTCTGGATGTGATCAACGATCTGGAAGAACTTTCTGATGGGTGGATGAGGCTGGCCAATCTGTGCGTTGGCATCCCGTTGCAGATTGTGTTCAAAGTAAAGCTGTCACCAACCAGACCGTCGCCAACCATACTCACGGCATATCTTACCTGGACGAATCAGGTCGGCGGCACGGTTTGTGAACAAAAGGTCGAGACCCGGCTCTGGTCCATACTGGAGGCGGATGCTCCAGCCCTGGCGATCAACTGTGAAGTGAAAAAACACAGCTACCTGCTGCGCATCGCCCGTCACAAAACTCGGGCGATTACCCTGCTGGATCAGGATCAGCCCCAGGCAGCAGTGGAAGAAATCCTCACGGCTTTGCGGTTGATCAAAATTGCGGAAGGTGAAATCGGCGACGACTCGTCCCTGGCCGAGCAGGACCAGTTGTTGACGGAGTTGTATCAGGTGCTGTCTCGGGGAGATCGGAAAGGAACCCGGAAATCACTCCGGTACTCAAGCTACCTCCAGCAAACCAGTCGGTCAGGGTTCACAAACTGAAGTCTGACGGTCGTCGCTGTGATGGTGAAATCCAAATCACAGAGGAGTTGCTGGCTCTGATTGCCAGGATCAAAGAATTCAAAGGTGACTGGCGGGGACCTGGCAGCCTGGCACCTGCGTGCGGTGGTCACCATCGAAGGTGTCAGGTCGCATTGAGTGGAATACGTTATCGGATCCTGAGGTTGAACGCCGAGGTCATGGATACCATTTTCCAGGCATGAGAAGTCATCAAAATCACCGAGAACCATATTCGGGATGACAACGATTCATTTTTATGCCGGGCTTGGGATAAAGCGGACTTCGAGGGCTG
>DAOQNB010001023.1:0-2516 GCA_035335845.1 Acidobacteriota bacterium
TCTTTTGCTTCTTCCATTTTTCTCTTCTAACACTTCACGCACCTTTTTGGCCAGCGAGTTTGGGGTAAAAGGTTTTTGGATAAACGCATACGTGTCGTCAATCACACCATGGCGGATAATGGCATCGTCGGTATACCCGCTCATCAACAGCACTTTCAAATTCGGAAATTGGTGTTGGAATTGAGTGGCAAGCTGACGCCCATTCATTTTGGGCATAATCACATCGGTGATCAGAAGGGAGAGGGGCTCGGTCAATGTTTTGGCGAGTTCAAGTGCTTCGTCCCCGCTTCCGGCTTCGATGACCTGATACCCAAACGTTTCCAGCGAGAGCCGGGCAATGGTACGGACAATGGCTTCATCTTCAACCAGGAGAATAATTTCATTCCCGTGTTGAGCGTCCTCGGTCGGAGTTTCTGGTTGCATCACCGTCCATTTTTCCTCAATTGCTGGCAGGTAGATTTTAAAGCTGGTGCCGACGCCCACTTCGCTATAGACCTCGATGTGACCGCCGCTTTGTTTGACAATTCCAAACACGGTTGCCAGCCCGAGCCCCGTACCCTTGCCCTGCTCCTTGGTGGTGAAAAAGGGTTCAAAGATGTGATTTCTGATCTCTGGTGACATTCCACACCCGGTGTCTGAGAGAGAAAACTGGGTGTACCAGCCAGGCGTGCATTCTGGTCGCGAGTGGCAATATTCCTCATCAAGCTCTGTCATGCCGGTTTCAATCGTCAGGTGCCCGCCCTGTGGCATGGCATCGCGGGCATTGACCGCCAGGTTAATAATGACCTGTTCAAGCTGGCCAGGGTCAACTTTCACTTTGCTCACCGATGGCGGCAGGATCGTGGTCAGGATAATATCCTCGCCGATTAACCGCCGGAGCATTTTCTCAATCTGGCTGACGGTTTCATTCAGGTCAATGATTTTTGGCTCCAGGATTTGTTTACGGCTAAAGGCCAGTAACTGCCGGGTGAGCACAGCAGCTTGCTCGCCAGCATGCTTGATATCAGCCACATTGGTCCACTTTGGATCCGTAGACGGCATTTTTGCCAGCAGTAAATCGCTATAGCCAACAATCACCGTCAATAAATTATTGAAATCATGGGCAATGCCTCCGGCCAGTTGACCGACGGCCTCCATTTTCTGTGACTGGCGGAGCTGTTCTTCCAGGCGCACCCGCTCTGTGATGTCAGACCAGGATCCAACAATTTCGGTTGGCTGATGGTGCGAATCAAACAGAACCCGTTTTTCATCACGGACCCAAAAATAGGTGCCATCCTGGCGGCGAAACCGATACTCCACAATCCGATGGCTGGTGGTTTCGAGCGTGGATTCGGTCGCCAGTATCCGGTCCTGATCTTCCGGGTGAAGGTGACTGGCCCACCAGCCAGGGTCGTTGGCCTCATCCGCGTGATAGCCAGTCAGATCAAACACATTCTCACTGGTCCAGGCCGGTTTCCAGGCTGCCTCTTCTCGCTTGAGGGCAAAGATAACGGCTGGGCTTCCTGAAACAAACCGGTGGACTTCTTCCTGGGCCTGGTTGCGAGCCAGAAATTGGCCAAGCTGACTTCCGACAATACCCAGTTGCGCCTGGAGCGGCTGGTCAAGGACAATCCGAGTTCGGCTCATAAAATCCATAACCCCAAGCGTTTCCCCTTGATGCACAATCGGGAACGCCACCGTGCTGCAGAGACCAGATTTGATTGCCAATGGTGCCCGGGGACAGAGGTGATGCTCACCGACAACAGCCTCATCTCCAGCCGCTTTGCCTTTTATCCAAACCCGTCCTGGCAAACACATATTAGGGGCAAATGTCAGGGACCGGGTCTGAGCGACCAGGGCTTCAAGTCCAGGCTCAGGACGTGCCCAAACATCAACACACTCCAACTGGTTCGCCTTTTTATCAACTTTCCAAATCACACCATAGTCCCAGGCTTCGGCTTCACATAAGGTCTGGATGATGTCGAGTGCGGTTTCGCCAAAGGTATTGGCTTCAGCCAAAATACGACTGACCCTGGCCTGGGTCTGCAAGCGGTGCTCGGCCTGCTTCCGCTCTGTAATATCGCGTAAGACAACGTGAATCGCCTGTTTCTCCTGATCCAGAAACGATGATGCGGTTACTTCGACATCAACCACCTGTCCGTCCAGGCGGACAATTTTTTCTTCGATAGCCCTGGACGATTTTTTTGTGGCCAGCATGGTTTGAATCCGATGACGGATCAACTCGTGATAGTCTGGGTGAAAGAGATCATAGGGAGACTTACCAAGGAGTTGATCACTGGTTTGGGCCCCAAACAACTTCAGCCCCTGGCGATTCACAAAGACAATCTGGCGGTCACGATTGATAAAAATGGCATCTGGCGAAACTTCGACCAGATTGCGGTAGCGGGCTTCGCTTTCCCGGATGATTTCCTCAGCCTGTTTCCGGTCGGTAATATCCTGCATCGTCGCCACCCGATATCGAACCCGCCCGCTCTCGTCACGCACAGACACCACATCCATCTGGACATTGAACAGAG
>DAOQNB010001024.1:0-2515 GCA_035335845.1 Acidobacteriota bacterium
CCACGGAATACACGGAACACACAGAAAATAAATCCAAATTCTTCAATCATTTCTGAGACGTCCCAAAACAAATACTCAGGAAATATTTATCTGAAAGGCTATAGTTACGACCTCACAACTTCGCTCTTTTCAGACTTCCCCAGCCGCGCGATTGGCAAATTGCTGGGCATCTAAAAATTCCTGGAGACGCTCAATGCGTTTTTCGAAAACCAGATTTTTAATTTCTTGAATGAGTTCCATTTGACCAAGTTCGGCCAGCAAGACATTGAGCCGCCACATCACCTGCTGGCGGTCTTTGCGGAAACGCTTCTTTTCGGATGAGTCACTCTGGCTGTACCAGTCTTCGAGTGTGGCGCGCTTGAACAGGAACTGCTGACGTTTGAGTTCTTCGAGGCATTCGCTGATTTCGTGCAGGCGTTTGCTTTCCTGGTTCCCAGCCTCGCTCAGTTGCTGGAGTTGCTGCTGATACTGGCGGAATCGCTCGCAAATGCGTTCAGCCAGCCAGATTTTAATGCCTGCTGCCGCTGCAATATCACCAGGTGACGCCACGAAATACACATCCAGGCTGGTCATCCCAATCGAGAACAATTTCTTGATGGTTCCCTGACCAACACCTTTGACCTGTTTTAACAACGAATTGATGATAATGCCTTCGGGGGACTCTGAGTCTTCGGGAATCTGGAAAGTTTGCGGCAGAAATTCTTCGAGGTCGGCATAGGCCTTCATGAGTTTAGTCTGCCAGTTGGACTTGATGGCACGATTGTCTGGTTCTTGCTGAGCACCAGCCAGAAATTCATCAAAAGAGCGTAACCGCCGAAACAGTTCATAATATTCCATTGACTCGGCGGCGCGGGCGATGCTTTGAACCGAAGGTCGGCAGATTTCGAGCCATTCTTTTGAAACCTTACCGCGTCGTAGTTCGGCAATAAATTCCTTGACCGGCTGGACGTACGCCGCAGCGATATTGGCAAATAAATCCCGCAGGTCATCGCTTGGGGTTTCAATCGCATATTCTTCGTGATGTCCAAAAGCATGACCGCTGCCGGTCAACATTTCGGCGGCGGCGGCTTCTGAGAGTTCGCCCGTGGTCATGGCGTGAACATCAAAACTATGCGCGTCTTCGGATCCACGCAGGGCGCTATCCAGCGCATTATCAAGCCCACCAATCACGTCATCGAAAAAGTCTTCGCCCAGCGCCAGTTCATCAAACGGATCATCTTCGGCGCTAAATAAAACTTCGGCTTCCTGGGGCGGCGGTGGCGAAAGGGTTGAGGGGCCCTGTAACGGACTTGTGGCATTGGCCTGGGCTGAGATCGAGCCAACCGTGAGCAGGGTGCGCAAATGGTGGGTAATTCGGTTCACCTGGCTCAGATCAAACGGTACTTCAATATTGCTTAAGCTGCGCACCACCCCTTCAAAACAAGATGTTGCCTGGGTGACTGAGTCAGTCACTTCGGTGGGGTTCGTTACCTGTTGGGTAGCCAACCGCAAGGCCGAGTACTGGATCAGTTCTGCCAGATCGGACAGGCTTTCAATACTGGCAGCCAGGTGAAACGAAATGCCCTGAGAAAGCGAACCGTCAGCGGTATATAACTCGCGCTTGAGCAGATGCACCGCCTGAGCGATTTCCTCGCTATGCTGGCAAATGGCTTCACAGTAGGTTGCGGCTTTACTGGGAGCACGTCGGAGCCGATCCAGATAAAGCTTCAGCAAGGTGGTGCTGTCTTCAATATCGACAATAAAGTGTTCAAGATTGCTGAACCGGTTCATCAAATTTCTTCAGCGCCTGAACCTCGGCCTTGGGGTCGAGGAGGAGCGCCGCCCCTCTACGGAATTATATTGTGACGGACACGTAGTTTTCGACAGGACACCTCATGGCTAAGCCATCAAGACGTGTGGGATCAGAGCAATATGTGAATGATCAGGACGTCCTTTCGTCGCTCAAATAAATGAGTTAAAGGTCCTCCTGAATGGAGTGAGACGTGATGCTTTCCGGTAAAGAGTATCCTGACCACAACGTCAACCATCAGGGATGGTTGCTGATCAAATGTGTGGTTTTGGAGTGGAAAGGTGCCTGCTGCCGTGAAAGCAGCACACTCTAACACAACTTCCCTGGAAATGCAGAGAGCGAGACAAAAATTTGTACTCGTTTTCCGGTATGCAAATCCCCATTTTTAAATCAATTCAGCCAGTGATTCCGGCACCTCGATTTCCATGCGCAAGAGTGCCGAACTATAAGTTTTTCCCTGGGCATCCGTTTTGAGTGACAATGTTCCACCACCGCCGAGCGAATGGTGCAAAAGAAAGTTCAAGGCTTCAAGATTTGGCAATTCAAATCGCTCGACCTCGCCTAAACAGATTCCAGCAAAATGCTGCTTGACCCGTTCAGCCGTCACTTCCTGGCACAAAACAGGATAAAATTCAGGCCGCAGGGCAAGTAACCCAACATTTGCGGTATCGCCTTTATCCCCGGAACGCGCATGCGCAATTTTCACAAGTTGAATTTTCATAAGTA
>DAOQNB010001025.1:0-2515 GCA_035335845.1 Acidobacteriota bacterium
GAACCAAGAACCAAGAACCAAGAACCAAGAACCAAGAACCAAGAACCAGGAACCAAACATCAGGAACATTCTTCATTCTTCATTCTTCATTCTTCATTCTTCATTCTTGCCCTTGCCCGGCACGTGAGTTGCTCAAAGGAGGTTGCAATTTAAAAGAACCGATACCCAGGAACATTCTAAACGATTAGGGATATTTTTATGGCTGACCTTTCTCAACTCACACCCCCTCAAATCCTGCGCACTGTGTTTGGATTCGAGACTTACCGTACCGGTCAGGAAGCGGTTATTTCACAACTTCTTACAGGTCATTCCGCGCTGGCGGTTTTTCCGACTGGCGGTGGGAAGTCATTGTGTTATCAATTGCCGGCGTTGTGCCTGCCGGGATTGACGCTGGTGGTGTCACCGTTGCTGGCGCTGATGAAAGACCAGGTTGATTTTCTTTTGTCAAAGGGTGTTGCGGCGGCGCGCCTCGATTCAAGCCTGGATGCTGAACAATATAATCAGGTACTACATCAGCTTGGACAGCGTTCGTTAAAACTGCTCTATGTTTCCCCGGAACGGTGCACCAATCAGAACTTTCGCACCTTAATTGCTCATCACCGGATTTCGCTTCTAGCTGTGGATGAAGCCCACTGTATTTCCCAATGGGGACCGAATTTTCGCCCCGATTATCTGCAAATAGCCCAGTTTGCGCGTGATGTCAGAGTTGAGCGAACCCTGGCCCTGACTGCGACGGCAACACCTCAGGTGGTTGAGGATATTGCGGTGAATTTTGGAATCTCGCCCGACCATATCACCAACACCGGGATTTATCGTCCTAATTTAACGCTGCGGTTTATTCCGGTTGAGAATCGTGCCCGCGACGCCAGTTTGTTTGAAAGCGACTTTTCGGGACCGACGATTGTCTACGTCACCCAGCGGTCAACAGCGGAACAGATTGCCAACCGACTGGCCGTCAGGGGAATCCCGGCCCGGCCCTACCACGCAGGAATGAATACCGAAGAGCGCGAGGAAATCCAAAACTGGTTTCTCGCCAGCGAACAGGCCACCGTGGTCGCCACCATTGCCTTTGGAATGGGCATTGACAAGTCCAATATCCGCGCGGTGTATCATTTTAATTTGCCCAAAGGAATCGAAGGCTACATTCAGGAAATTGGACGTGCTGGACGCGATGGAAAGCCCTCGCTCTGCCAGAGTTTTCTGTCGGCTGATGATGTGCCGGTGCTGGCTAACTTTGCTTATGGCAGCACGCCGACCCGAGAAGCGATTGAAGGCGTGGTGACCGAAATCTTTTCCGGTTCAACCGAACTGGAATTAAATTTGTATGATCTTTCACGCCGCTTTGACATCCGTGAACCAACGCTCAAAACACTGCTTGCCCACCTGCAACTGGATGGCTATCTCAAAAGCCGGATGCCGGTCTATCTGCTCTATGAATTTCAACTTCAGCATTCGGTTGAGAAAACAGTTCAACTCGTAGCACCCGAAATGAGCGAACGGGTTCGCAAATTTATTGCCCACGCCAGCAAAGGCATTACCTGGTATAAGATAGATTTCGGAGGCACTCACAAGCACCTGGAACCACATCGTCACCGAGCCGAGGAAATTTTGAACCACCTCAAGGAGCGCAATCTGGCGGTGGTCAAAAATTCGGGCGTTCGACATCGGTTTTCAGTCCTTCAAACTCCGAACAAGCTGGCTGCACTCGTCAAAGCGTCATGGGAGCGGTTTACAGCACAGGAGCGAATGGAAATCGAACGGTTGGAAGAAATGTTACGCCTGGTGCAGTCTGATCAATGTCACTGGAACGCGCTGGCCCGGTATTTTGGTGAAGTTCGAACGACGGCCTGTGGCCACTGTTCGTTCTGTGAGTTGAAAAAAGCAATCACGCTCAAGCCCCGGTCCGTGTCTCACACCGTGCCGGTTCAGACCATCCGGCAGACATTCCAGCTTGATCCGGAAGTATTTGAGCATCCACGGGTTCTGGCACGATTCCTGTGCGGAATCTCTTCGCCACGTTTGACGCAGAGAAAACTGACCAAACACGAAAACTTTGGTGTGTTTTCGGAATTCGATTTTCACAAAGTCCTGGCTCACTGTGAAAATGTGGTCGGGGCCACCGCCAGATAGCGTTCCCGGATAATGTTGAGATGTCGGAGTTCATGCCCGGCAAT
This sequence comes from Acidobacteriota bacterium, assembly GCA_035335845.1. Classification (GTDB taxonomy): domain Bacteria; phylum Acidobacteriota; class Blastocatellia; order Chloracidobacteriales; family Chloracidobacteriaceae; genus JACQXX01. The sequence continues at coordinate 2,175 of DAOQNB010001025.1, forward strand.
GTGGTAAGCCGCCGCCCGGACGCTCATCACATTGCCGTTGGCCGTTCCTGACCGGAGCAACGCGTCAGCATCCAGACTCTGAAACAAGGCAATGGTCGAGGCTCGCACCGCGGCAAATTCAGCCAGCAGGTCACGGATCGTTCGTTGATTGGCGCCAGAGTAAGTGGCGTACTCATCCTGTTCAAACCCTGGCAGTTCGGTTTTATCATTGCGGGCAAACCGGAGGGCACGATAGGCGTAAATGCGTTCATCATCAATGATATGTGCCAGAATTTCTTTGATCGTCCATTTTCCTTCCGCATATCGAAACAGCAAGGTTTCTTCCGGAAGATGAGCCAGCA
>DAOQNB010001026.1:0-2504 GCA_035335845.1 Acidobacteriota bacterium
CCCAGCCCTTATTTGAGCTTGAAATTACCGTCGCTGGTGTCAACGCCGGCATTGCCAGCCTGATCGCGGGCAATGACCCGAATGCGGGAGGTTTTTGACTTTCCAAGCGTGCTTGACGGCGTGAAAACAAAACTCTGGGTGCTGCCACTCAACCCGGTGGCCACGGTGACGAGGAAGTTTGCCCCACCATCTACGGACAGACTGATATCCTGGCTGACGACGCCCAGGTTGTCGCTCGACTGCCATTGAATCGTGTAACTCCGACCCCGTTTCACCTTTTCGCCGCCATTGGGCGCCAGGATGCGCACCGTCGGCGCCACTGAATCGGCTGGAAGCGTGACATTTAATGTTCCCTGGACTGATCGGGTCAAACCGCCGCTGGTTCCGACAATCGTGAATGAGTAGGTCCCGGCTGGCGTGGTGGTCAAAGTTCGCAGGCTAAAGCTCACCGGGAAGGTAAACGATGATGGAATATCAAAGCTGGTTCCGGGCGGCAGGTTTTGGGCAGTGACCTCGACATTGCCTGAAAAACCACCCGTGTTTGTCCGGCCAAGGGTATAGGTTGCGCTCCCACCCGCCGCCGTGGTTTGCGACGTCGGCGACAAAAAGAGCGAAAAATCAGGTTGGGTTTGCTGGACGATCAGCGTGGCGGTGGTGCTCCGACGGACATTTCCAACCGTGCCGGTAATGGTGAAATTGTACGTCCGAATTGGGGTTGAGGTACTCGTTACAATCCGAAATGGAAATGGAAATTGCCCAAAATTCGACTGAAAGGTTGAATCCGGCGGCAGATTGGAGCTTGAAATCAGCACCGTGTCTGGCAGCGAACCGCTGGTTTGGATGCCCAACGTGTAGGTCGCTGTGCCGCCGGGTGCGACGGATTGCGTCGTCGGTGAAATCGTCAGGGTGAAGTCAAAATTGTTATCTTGCCCGCGCAATGTAACGTCATCCACCCGGAAATCACTGGGCAAGGCAACGTCGTTAAACCCCAAAAACGCGACGCGCAGGGTTCGGCCACGGTAGGCAATCACGTTGTAAGGTCCACGCAACGTGAAGGTGCCAAGGCTTTGCTGATCCCGATTGGACCAGGCATCCAGGGTTTCAATGATTTCACCCGTGGTCGTCAGCAACACAATGCCAAATACATCATCATCACGGGTCGAACTGGCTGGTTCATCGGATGTGAGATTGGCATAAAAGCTGAGTTGGGCGGTTCCGACTGTCGAAGGAAGTGTGATTTGCTGAGAAACCTCAGAATCAATGTCATCAATTAAACCTAACGCTGCTGAAAAACTTCCACTTCGTCGAATTGCGGAGCGGATCGCGCCATCAAACAACCACGGAGACTCGCCGGATTCAAACCCGCCATTGACGATAAACTCACGGGTCGTTTGGCGTGTCGCGACTTGAGCACCTGAGATCAGCCCTGGTTCTGGTGACGATTGAGTTCTGGATTCAAGTTGACTGGCCAGGACCTGAATCCAGCCGTCAAAATCCTGCCCTGCCATGGCCGCCGGGTTGGTTTTGACTGCCAGCCGGAACCGCAGCTTGAGGAACTTTTCCGCCAGGGCCGGGCGGGCGATACACTCTTCAAGCCGAACCTGATCAAATTCAAGTGCTTCCTGAATGTGCCGCACCATCGCTTGTTCAGATGGCCAGCTTTGCCAGCGTTCGAGTTCACGGTGCAACTGTTCGGCGGTGAGCGGGGCGTTGAACAGTTCGGTCAGAATTCGTGAATACAGCAGATATCGAGTGACTTCGGCTTCGACCGAAAGTGGCGGTGACGGGGTTTTGACTCCAATGGCCGGATTCACTGGTTGATTGACCAGAATCGAATGAATTGTGTGCTGGGTAGCCAGCCGGTCATCGAGTGACACCCGATCAATGGTGGGAATAGTGGTTTGATGGAGTGGTTGGCCAATGGTTTGGGCCTGGATGGATTCAACGTTCAGCCCACAACCGAGGAACAAACCGATGGTTAAAAAGAAAATTGAATTGAAAAAGAAATGACGAACCGAACGAACCAAGAAACAAAATGACAGCATAAACGGGTCTCCAGTGGGAAAAGCAGGGATTTGCAGCCCTGCGCCTTTCAACTTCCAGGTTTCCTACTGCGCAAATGCGATGCCAGACAAAGAACTATCACCTGAAGAATGCCGTCAGCTTCGGCTGGGTGCGGAGAAATCACACCTTGAAACGGTGCTGTCAGTGTGGCAGGCTCAATGATCCAGGCCCGCGAATAAATAAAAGTTTTTGTGATTGAGGCAAAAGTTTTTATGGATCTGAAGCGCTGAGCAACGGAACTTGTCCTGAAATGTGAACTTCAGTTCCCGCCGCTGCCAGTACTGCCCGGTATGTATTTGGGGATGATCAAACTGGCACGACTTTTGATCTGACGTCCAGTTATCGGTTTTCAACGGGAGGCATTCGAAGCACTGGTAATGCACAGGAGATGTTTCCCGCTTGAAAGCCAGCTTTTGACTTCACCTTTATGGGAGTGGAAT
>DAOQNB010001027.1:0-2499 GCA_035335845.1 Acidobacteriota bacterium
AATTGAGAATGAAGAATGAAAAAACCATTTAGTGGTTAGTGGTTAGTTTTTTGGGTTGGTTCCTGGTTCCTGGTTCTTGATTCTTGATTCTTGGTTCTTGGTTCTTCGAAGGTATTGGATCCCAAGCACTAAGCACTTTCTTCATTCTTCATTCTTCATTCTTCATTCTTCATTCTTCATTCTTCATTCTTCATTCTATTTATTGGCTGGCTGGCGTGAATCTTCACCTTGCTGATCTTCAAGGAGCGCCAGGATTTCTTCGAGCAAAATCGTGTGACGTTCTTCAACTTGTTTTAATTCAGCTACATAAGCGGCGTGGAGTGCGTCCACTTTTTCGTGGAGTCGCGAAATTTCAAATTCGGATTTCAGGTTGACTTGATAATCCTGCTCGGCCTGCAACCGATCTTTGGCCGCCTGTCGATTCTGGCTCATCATAATCACGGGTGCCTGCAAAGCCGCCAGACACGAAAGTGCCAGATTCAACAAAATGTAGGGATATTGATCAAATGCCTTGTCCTTCAAAACCAGGCTGTTCAATGCCATCCAGAACAAAAGCGTGAAAAAGAACAGAAAAATGAAGGGCCAGCTTCCACCAAAGGAGGCAATCTGATCAGCCACTCGTTGCCCAAAGGTCAACTGTTCGTCAAATTGCTGGTTGATGTTGGCACTGATCAATCTCCGCTCAGCCAGGCGGCGGATAAATCGCTTTTCGATTTCAGTGAGTTTCCTTCGGTCTTCCGCAAGCAGCCGTGATGCAACTTGCTCGATTTGAGGCGTCACAGGCAGTGTCTCCCTCTGCAAAAGATTTGGAATGATGGATTGGGGGCAAAAAACCAGGGCGTAGGGCAACCGAAGGGATGAGGGATGAGGGATGAGGGATGAAAGAAAACCAGGTCTTCATCTCGACTTCTTCATCCCGACGTCTTCCGCCCGCTGTCTTCCACTCGCTTCGATTTTTGCTTGCGAACAATAGTCCGCAGAAGCAAGGTTTTCAAACTGACTTCATCATCGAATCGGGCTTTAATTTCAAGCACTGACACGGGCAGTGACCCAAAATGAAATTGCTCAAGCTTGACGGCATCTTTTTCAGTCGTCACCAGTCGTTCGGCGCCGGCCAGTTGGGCAGCCGATACAATCTCGGAAACGTCTTTTTGGGAGTACCCATGGTGGTCGCGCAAGTGTTTCCGAAACACGATTTTGGCACCGAGCGTCGCTACATCGTGTTCAAACCGGTCAGGGTTTCCAAGCGCCGAAACTACCCCAACCGCTTTCCCAGCCAGAGAGCGTTGCGCCTGAGGTTTACCGTCCTGTAATTGGTAAACACCGGTAACTTCATGGAACGAAAAGATGAGTGGCACATCCACACCGCATTCATTCAAAATCCAGCGCAACTCATCCTCATCAAAAGCCTGATCGGCGCGGGTCACAATGATTGCGTCAGCCCGCTTGAGCGCATAGAGCGGCTCGCGCAGGCGTCCAAATGGCACCATCTCACCGCCACCAAAAGGGTCAGTCGCGTCCAGCACCAGCAGGTTTAAATCCCGTTGAAGCTGGACATGTTGAAACCCATCATCCAGCAAATGAACCTCACAGGCCTGGTTGGCTTCAAGCCAGGTGCCATTGGCATAGCGGTTTTTGCCAACCACCACTTTGACCCCGCTCAATCGTCGTGCCAGCATCAGCGGTTCATCGCCAGCCTCAGCGAGCGTGGCACAAATCTGGGTGCCGTCACTGACGACAACCCGTGGCTGACGGCGATCCTGTCGAGCGTATCCACGGGTCAAAATAGCGACTTCATGGCCTTCACCAGTCAGGTAACGGGCGATAAATTCAACCAGCGGTGTTTTCCCGGTTCCACCAAGGGTAATATTTCCAACACTTATCACTGGATTACTCAGGGCTTTTGGCTTCAAATAACCAGTTTCATAGAGTGCCAGTCGGAGCCGTACCCCAAATTCATAGAGCTTTCCCGGCACATAAAGCCAGGACCTTGGGATGTTCCCCCAACCAGGCACCTGGATTCGGGTTGCGTCAGCTTCAGTTTCTGGCATAGCAATCTCCGTGGGATTAGATAAAAACCTGGGACTGAAAATACCAGGGCTTGGGGCTCAGGGCTTGGGGCTCAGGGCTGAGGGCTGAAAATATCAGGGCTTGGGGCTGAAGAAAACGGGTTCAATCCCCTGAGCCCTCAGCCCTTAGGGATTGTAAAAAATCAACTTCCCGTTTTCAGTTAGGAGCGCAGTCATCCTGTTCCATCCGGATTTTTGGTTTTGCACCGCGAAGCGTTGCCGTTCGGATAGCCGGTCGGTTGGCCGCTTTGGGCCCTACCACCGGACCCAAGCACCACGCTCACCTTTCTCCCCACTTCGCCTGCGCCCCGCAGGGCGCAGGCGAAGTGGGGAGGAATCAAGGGAACGCCCTGTTTTCCGGTGGTAGCTCCCAAAACCTCGCAACCACCGGCTATCCGAACGGCAGCCTTTCAGGATGCTCAATCCAAAT
>DAOQNB010001028.1:0-2496 GCA_035335845.1 Acidobacteriota bacterium
CCCCGCAACTCAATATCAAAAAATCGCTCAACTATACAATGACACGACTCAGGGCTGAGCAAAATATAACAAATTCAACAACTTAGCTTTCTGATGAATAAAGAGTATGCGTTCAAAACGGCATCACCACGAGTTGAAGAGGTCGTCCAGTTGTCATTCCAATCAAAAACTGTCCCCACTGGCGCCGCATGGAATTAAATGCAATAATCAATCCAGCAAATAAATTGTAAACTCATTCAATTTAACCAGCCGATTCAACTTAAATCTCCCGAATCAGAGTTTAAGGATTTGAAACCCCAACTCTCTGGTAAATATGTTCTGGGAGCGCCGGCAGGACGCCGGCGTTCCCAGGGGGGAATCTTTTTCTGAAAAGCGATATACTGCGGCATCCTTTGATCTGCAGGCTCTCATACCATGTTTTCCTTCAAGCATTCGCGCTGGCTTCTCATTTTCTTGATCTGGACGGTCGTCGGACTGTTTTTCACGTCACAAGGTTATTTATTTCATACAGTTGCGAGTATCGAGCAATTTAATCTCGGCAAGTGGCTGTTTCGGGAATTTACCTACTGTTATTTGTTTGCATTGGCCACGCCGGGCATCTGGTGGCTGGCAGACAAGATTTCGATTGACCGCCAGAATTACGGTCGTGGGCTGCTCGTCCATATTCCGATGAGTCTGGTCACATCAATGGCCATTAAGGGCCTGCACCAGATGCTGCTGGTCCTGCTGGTTGATGACCCACGGATGGTCGGCAACAACCCGTTGCTCAACATTACGTCGGCATCATTTTCATTTGTAACCCTTTTAAAATTCACCTATTACACCCTCGATACCGGGGCACTGATCTATTGGGTGATTTTGTCGCTGAACCACACGTCGCGCTATATCCAGCGCTATCAAAACGAGGAAGCCCGGTCGGCCCGACTCGAACAACAACTCACACAGGCTCAGTTGGAAGCGCTGAAAATGCAATTGCAGCCGCATTTTCTGTTTAACACGCTGCACTCGGTTTCCGAGTTGCTCCATGAAGACGTTGAGGCAGCCGATGAAATGATTGCCAATCTGGGGACTTTTTTACGAATGACACTGGAAAACTCTGGGAATCACGAAGTGACGCTCCAGCAGGAACTTGATTTTCTCAGGTGTTATCTGGAAATCGAGCAGGTACGGTTTCGCGACCGATTAACGGTTCATTATGAAATTGAGCCCGATACCCTCCAGGCCAGCGTGCCGAATCTGATTTTTCAGCCAATTGTTGAAAATGCGGTTCGCTATGCGGTGGCACCGCGACCGGCTGGGGTGATTTCGATTCGGGCACAGCGTGAAAATGGCTGGCTGAAACTCGAAGTCGAAGACGATGGCCCCGGGCTGCCACTCAACGAGCGATCTGAAACTTCAATCACCGAGGGCCTTGGACTCACCAACACCCGCAGCCGGCTGTTCCAGCTTTATGGCCATCAAGCCCGCTTTCAATTAGGAAACGGCCAGCCTCAGGGAACACGGGTTTCGCTTGAAATCCCATTTCGACCAGGCACCGCCGTACCAGCCCCAGCCGAACTAACCCGAGCGGTACTGTCATGATCAAGACCATCATCGTTGACGACGAACAACTGGCGCGAAATCGCATCCGGCGAATGCTCAAAACAGACCCATCCATTCTGGTTGTCGGTGAATTTGCCAGTGGCGAAGAGGCGCTCATAGCCATCAAAGCCCAACCACCTGATTTGTTATTCCTTGATGTGCAAATGCCTGGAATGGATGGGTTTGGGCTCCTGTCAGCCCTGGAGGAAAATGAATTGCCGGTGGTGGTATTTGTTACGGCTTTTGACCAGTATGCCCTCAAAGCCTTCGAAGCCTTTGCGCTTGATTACCTGCTCAAACCCTTTGACCGCAAGCGGTTTGAGAAAACTGTCCAGCGTGCCAAACAGGTGATCGAACACCAACGGCTCAGCCGAACCAGTCAGAATCTGGCGGCCCTTTTGGAAAATCTGAAACCCCAAACCAGTTATCTGGAACGGCTGGCGGTCAGACAGGGCGATGGGCTCCGGTTCATCAAAATCGAAAGCGTGGATTGGATTGAAGCGGAAGGAAATTATGTCAAATTGCACACCGGTCAGGAATCACACCTGTTGCGCGAACCACTCAGCCACCTTGAAACCCGACTCGACCCAAAACGTTTTGTGCGCATTCATCGGTCAACCCTGGTCAACCTTGACCGGGTGATTGAGATTCATCCTTTGTTTCATGGCAATTGCTGTATTGTGCTTCAGGATGGAACTCAGTTGACCATGACGCGCAACTATCGCGAAAACTTTCCGCATTTACCTGACCGGTTGACCTGAAGCCGCCGAACGATTGAGTCAGTACCACCCACATCAGCGCGTAAGGACATCAAGGAGTGGAAATCAGTTTCGTCACCGCGAAGGCTCGATTTTAGTGACATTCAATTCAACTCAATGACCTGGTTGGGACTGATCTTCGAGCAAGGCGTTCCTA
>DAOQNB010001029.1:0-2495 GCA_035335845.1 Acidobacteriota bacterium
GGGCTAAATATGCAATCGAACAACTAAAGCAAGGTCAAACGGTACAAATCCGTCCCCGAGGGCATTCCATGACCGGAAAAGTCAATGACGGTGATCTGGTCACCGTGACACCCGTTCCAACAGCAACACTGGAGGTGGGTGACATTGTTTTAGTTCGCGTCAAAGGCACTGATTACCTGCATCTGATCAAAGCGATCAATCAGGGACGCTTTTTAATTGGCAATAATCGTGGGCGGATCAATGGCTGGGTTGGTCACAATTGTGTGTTTGGAAAAGCAATCCGGATCGAGCGGTAGACACACCAGTTTGTCGTTTGTAGTCAGTAGTCAGTAGTCAGTAGTTCATCAAGTTTATTTGATTAAATCAGGGCTCTCTGGTATTTGCCATGGACATTCGCATTCTGATTAAAATCTGAATCTGCAAGCCTTTTGGAATCAATTCCTGTTTTTGAACCAAGGATTCTATTCCAGGATGGTATAACTTGTCTGAACAGAACAGAATACGCTTGACAAAAATTTCAATCCCCAACACTCAACTACTGACTACTGACTGAAATTATTTCTTTTGCGAAGCCTGTTGATAGGCGGCTTCAATGCCTGGGCCACTGACATAAAACCTGAAGATAAAATTCTTCAGTTGTGAGTCTCCGGCAATCAATTTTCTGAATTCATCCAGATTGACGCTTTTGCGGGCCTGCTCCAGCGTTTCACCACGGGCAACCGCCGCTGCGGTTTGCTCTTTGAGTGAGTTCAACAGCCGAATCAAAAGCCGGGCATAGGTGTCATCGTGCATCACCTGGCCGTGGCCGGGAATGATTGTGGTCGGCTGCATTGCCACCAGCTTTTCAAGCGCGGCGGCAAATTCAGCCGGGTACGAGGTTGACCCAACCAGCGGAACTGGCCAGACCACCAGGTCTCCGGTGATGGCGATCCGTTCTTTGGGCAAATAGACCACCAGATCCGCGCCGCTGTGCCCGCGCCCGAGATGCCGGATTTCAATCGTTCGGCTGCCTCGATGCAGGGTCAAACTTTCCTGAATCGTGATAGTTGGCAAGACAACCTGAAATTTTGGAATTTCAGATAAATACCGTTCGACCTGTTCGATATCGCTGGTAAAACTGATCCGTTCTTCTTCGGTCAGGTCAGCGCCGACAAGATTTTTTTTGTTGTTCATCGTGGCGCGGATTTGCTCGACAAACCCAGGGGCGCCTTCCTGCAGTTGCTGGCGGTTTGAGGCCCCAACGGTTGGTAAATCCACGAGCGTACTGGCATGCCCGATAAACTCAACCCCTGGAAATGCCTCGCGATAGACCTGATTCCCAATGATATGATCATCATGCCAGTGGGTGTTGATAACATATTTGACTGGTTTACTGGTCAATTTTTTGAGTTCAGCCAGGACTTCACGAGCTGAACTGGGGGTGATGGTGGTATCCACAACCACCACATCTTCGTCATTGATAATAAACACACAGTTGCCGTTAAACATCAGTCCTGGTGGTTCTTTGCGGATAGCCGCATAGACACCATCGGCAACTTTTTGGATTTCGACCGTGTTGACGGTGGTTGGTTGGGCGGTTCCTGTGGCCGGTGAAGTGGCCGGTGAAGCGGCTGGCCCCCGGGCCGGTTGGGTTTTTGGCTTTTTGGTTTGTCCCCAGGTTTGGGTGGCGCAGATCACAAACACCAGGGTTACGAACAGTACCGGTAAAAAACAAACGACCATTTGTTTTTTTGAGCTTGCATTACCGGGCTGCATTCTTTTCCAGAGAATCATCTTGAGTTACCTCGTTGAGCGTCACGTTTCCCACATAAACACGCTCTTTGTTGTTTTTTAATCTTTGGTCAGCCTGGTAGAGGGGTTATATCCGATTTAGGGAGGTTTGGGTAGATGGGGCTGAAAAACCCTGGGGCGGAAGACATCGGGCTGAAGACAGTGGGTTGAAGAACTGGTTTTCTTTCATCCCTCATCCTTCATCCCTCATCCCTTCGATTGCCCCAAGCCCACTGTCTTCCTCCCCAGGCTCTGTCAGAGTTTCCTAGATTGGCAACTCGTGCTATGTATTCAATGCACTCTTAAATTTTCATATTTGAAGAAAGTCGAACGTAGTTCAGAAAGAAACATGGATATACAGAACACAGATTCAGAGATCGGTTTTGAAGCCCTTGGGCTGTCACTGCCGTTGCTTAAAGCCTTACAGGAAGTTGGTTACGAAGCTCCCACCCCCGTCCAATTGCAAACCATCCCAGCTTTGAAAGAAGGCGCTGATGTCGTTGGTCAGGCACAAACCGGAACCGGAAAAACCGCCGCTTTTGCCTTACCGATTTTGGATTCGCTCACTCTTTCCACTCCGGTTGCCCTTCAGGCACTGGTGTTGGTCCCGACCCGTGAACTGGCTCTTCAGGTTGCTGAAGCCATTCATATTTACTCAAAATACATCGGTGCCGTGCAGGTCCTTCCCGTGTATGGCGGACAACCCATCCAGCGGCAATCACGCC
>DAOQNB010001030.1:0-2492 GCA_035335845.1 Acidobacteriota bacterium
GACCTTCATCATTCCTTTTCCAATACCGAAGATCTCGTGGAACCTGTTTTTATGATCCATCTTCCCAATCTGGTTCGTGCCACTGTTCATCACTTGCTTTAATCCAGGTCACGGATCCGAATTTGATTGACTGAAGCATTCGTTCAAATAGCTTTTCAGAGATTTCCCCGGCTTCAAATAGTTTTTGAACTCCTTCAACATCTCCTTTTTCAAAAAAACACTTTCGCGGTGCTTTCCATTGAGCTGGATCTGAATCACATCCAGCTAAAAAGAATAATTCATCATCAGTGTACATGATGGCCGCCTTTCTGTTCTCAAGGATAAATGGCAACGGGATTGACAGCTTTTCCCCGGCAAGTTTTGATTTTTCAAACAGAGATTTACTTCAAAATCTGCTATCTGGACACTATCCCTTGTCTTGAATGAATCTGCTTCTCATTGATCACATTCGAGGTTGGGAATGAGCGGCCACCCCAGATTACCTGTTGATTGAAGCAACTGAAAATATATCTTTCCCTATGTTCTTATGCCAGCAGACCAGTCATGAAGCTATTTCCTGAAGAAGGATTTTCGTTTTGGCTCATCATGCCAGTCAAATCCACAATGTCGGCACTGGCGGGCTAACCCGGTCCGCAATTTCCCATTGCAGCGGGGGCAAAAAGCGTCTTGTTGCAATTGCGCGTGCCGTTCTGTCTGCCGTCTTGAATAAAAACTCATCTGAATCCCATCGAGAGTGGCAAGGAGTATGAACCATACGATCCCACATCCCAGTAAAACCGGACCACCAAGCAGCACCGCCAGCCAGCCAGCGATATCAAACACTTTAAACAGCAGCAGACTTGACCCGGCCCACCAGAAGGTCACTTTTATTTCAAAATCATACTCTTTCAAAAAAGGCACCAACCTCAGATGGTACCAGAGTAACCATTCGATCCAATGGTAATGGATACCTGATCGTTTTGACCTGTTTTTTCGGTTCAAATTTGTCATCATCATCAATGGTTGCCGACGCTTCCAAAGGAATGGCTAACATGGAAAATACCAGACTCACGTGGATTCAAACATTGCACACGGCGCTTTTACCAAATGGTGAACTGCCATTTCCAGATCGGATGAAAATCCGTCGGGCGCTACAAACCGGTGAGGAAGCTGAACCAGATGAAACCAGATGGTGCTTGTTAGAAATTGCCACGGCGCGAAAAGTTTTGCCAATCTGGCAAGCAAGTTTTCCCCAAGTGAATTTCCCGATAAGACTGCTGGATATGGCTGAACACCAGCTTCGATTGGCTTGCCCGGACCCAGCTTTGGAGCCGCTGTTTCGAGAGGCAAAAACTTTCTTTGACAGTTCGATTGCTGAGGATCTGCTTGATGCGATCAGTGCTGGTTTTGCGTGCTGGGCAGCCGCCCGGAATGTGCTTTATGGATGCCAGGAACTTGTTGAAATATCCTCTGAACTTGAACTTGATATTGAGGACTGGGACGCCTCGTTTTTTGCTTCCTGTGCCTGTTCCGGCGGTGCCGTTTGGGAAGAAAGTCGTGGCAACCCAGTTCAGCGTCGGGAATTCTGGCTCTGGTATATCGCCGAAGCCAGGCAGCTTTTGGATTCACCCCAGCTCTGAACTTCATCAAAACGTGACATACAGTCCAAACAATATCTCTGAACCCAACCGAAAAGGCAAAAACCCATGCTCCCGCTTCGCTCATTTTCCTGATACACTCGGCGATGCCCGGTAATGGATCACCCCCGATCTTCTCAATTCCCCATGAAATCTTCTCCTCCTCCAATGTCACAAACCAAAGACACAATTCGAGTCATTTTGATTGGCGCTGGAAATGGCGGAAAATCGCTGCTGGAAATTTTTTCGGATGACCCGATGATTGCGGTCGTCGGAGTGGCGGATAAAAATGAGCAGGCCAGCGGATTTCGCTATGCCCAGGAATTGAAACTCCCAGTCACAACCAACTATCGCCAGCTCCTGGCGACCACACCGGCTGATATCATTATCAATGTCACCGGAGATTCCGAAATCAGTCGTGAACTCTATGCTTTAAAGCCAGAGCGCACCGAACTGATTGGCGGGACAACCGCCCGGTTGATGTGTGAGTTGATTTGGACCAAAAAACAGTCCCAGGCCCTGGAGGAAAAATACCAGCTTGCATTGCGTGAACTGGAAGCCTATGCCGAAACAGAATTTATCATCGGTAACTCCCCACAAATGAAAGAAGTTTCCCGCCTGATTACCCAGGTGGCGCCGACGCCGACGACGGTTCTGATTAGCGGGGAAAGCGGTACGGGGAAGGAACTGGTTGCCCGGGCTATCCACCGGCACAGTTTGCGGTCGTCCAGGGTGCTGGTCACGCTCAACTGTACGGCCCTTCCGCCAACCCTGCTCGAAAGTGAATTGTTTGGCTACAAACGCGGTGCCTTTACCGGTGCCTTTAAAGATCAGATCGGATTATTTGAAAAAGCGGATGGCGGCACCATGTTCCTG
>DAOQNB010001031.1:0-2491 GCA_035335845.1 Acidobacteriota bacterium
CTAAGCACCAAGCACTAAGCACCAAGCACTAAGCACCAAGCCCTAAGCACCAAGCACTAAGCACCAAGCACTAAGCAATGGTCACATCCTTGGACAGGTACACATCCTGGATGGCGTTGAGCAGGTTCACACCTTCAGCCATTGGCCGCTGGAAGGCTTTTCGACCCGAGATCAACCCGGTGCCGCCGGCTCGCTTGTTGATAATTGCCGTGCGGACGGCTTCAGCCAGGTCACTGGCCCCTGACGAAGCACCGCCAGAATTGATCAGTCCAGCCCGACCGGCATAGCAGTTCAACAACTGATAGCGGGTTAAATCAATTGGATGATCAGTGGTCAGGTCAGAATAGACCTTTTTGTGGGTTTTTCCGAACTTCAAGGCATTGTACCCGCCGTTGTTTTCCGGCAGTTTCTGCTTGATGATGTCGGCTTCGATGGTTACACCCAAATGGTTGGCCTGTCCGGTCAAATCGGCTGACACGTGGTAATCAGCTTCAGCCGTTTTAAAGGCGTTGTTTCGGGTATAACACCACAAAATGGTGGCCATACCGAGTTCATGTGCCCGATAGAACGCTTCGGAAACTTCCTGAATCTGGCGGGTTGATTCTGATGAACCAAAGTAGATCGTGGCACCAACCGCAACAGCGCCCATATCCCACGCCTGTTCAACCTGGCCATACATCACCTGGTCAAAGCGGTTTGGGTACGTGAGCATTTCATTGTGGTTCAACTTCACAATAAATGGAATCCGGTGCGCATACTGGCGAGACACCGATCCCAACACACCAAAAGTTGAAGCCACGGCGTTGCAGCCGCCTTCAATCGCCAGTTTGACGATGTTGCCGCCGTCAAAATAAATCGGGTTTGGTGCAAATGAAGCGGCGGCACTGTGTTCAATTCCCTGGTCTACTGGCAGGATTGACACATATCCGGTGCCAGCCAGTCGTCCAGTTGAAAAAATTTGCTGCAGGCTTCGCAAAACCTGCGGGTTGCGATCAGTTTGGATCCAAACCCGTTCGATAAAATCTGGTCCGGGCAAGTGCAGTGTTTCTTTTGGAACCGCGGTCGCTTTATACTCAAGCAACTGTGAGGCTTCGTCGCCCAGTAACTTCTCGATTTCCTGAATCATTGGAATACCCTCTCTAGCAACTATGTTGAAATTCTCCCCAGGACCGGGTGCTGGTCCCAGCCTCAGTATGTGAGGTTAAGGTTGTGGATGGTTCTGATGAAAGAGGCCCGCGCATCATATAAGGGAAACGGCTGTCGGTAAAGCATCTTGTGCTTTGAGACTGAGCCAGGAGGTGGCCAATTACCAGACGAGTTTCATCCAAAATATATGGGTTCAAATACAAGACACCCAGCGGCGTAAGGAGTTGTAAATCTTTTGGTTATGGCCTGGCAAAGGCAAATTGCCAGTGTAGCCTGTGGTTTGCGATAGCCCCATAATCCACACGTTTTTGTTTTTCATCCAATAAATATCTTTCAGCTCTGACTCTGGTTGACTTGCAAAATCAGGTAACACCGATTATCAAGCTTAACCCACACTTTCTGAATAAGTTGGTGGGAATCACGTATCAAGAATAAGTGAGTTAAATAATATGACACAACTGAGCGTGTGTATTGTCGGCCTCGATGAAGTCGAGCACGAAGAAATCAGATCAGGTGCGTTTGTGCGGTTGATCGGCCACGAATTGCTGCCAAAAATTCAAGTGGTGGATGGCCAGCTCCTGGTTGAATCAAAGCGTGGTCCGTGGTTTGTACCAGTGGATAAGGTACTCTTCCACGGGATTTTTGAAGACGACCTGGAGTTTATTGCCGCTCTGGCCCTCTGGGGCGGCCCCTGCCTGCCCAATGCCCGGGCCATGATGGATTGTCGGCTGCGCATCCCCTGCCTGGTACGGGCACTGGAATTTACGCGCTTTGGTGCACCGAAACGATCCTATTCCGGTCCAAAGGCTGGGTTTACCTCTGAAATTGAACGGGTGGCGAAATGGGGAAACTGGCATTGCGGTGAAAACAAGGAGCGATTTACCGGCGAATGGAAAAGCGATGAGGCGTGCATTATCGAACCATTTCTCACTGGCGATGCCGTCCGTGTTGTTTTTATTGGCGACCAGTACTGGCAAATCAAACTGGAAGGTGACACCTGGCTCAAGTCCATTCATGCTCCAAATGCAGCTTTTATGGAACCAGACCCCGAACTGGTGGAAGACACCGACCGGGTCCGTAAAGGATTCGGCCTCGAAATCGTGGCCAATGATTATATTGTCACCCCGGAAGGCAACCGCCATCTACTCGAAGTCAATCACATTCCGAATGTCACTCGCTTTCCCGAACTTTGGGAAGCCTATCGCGATTTTGCCGTTCGGTGGATCAATAAATAAATCCGGGTTCCGGGTTCTGAAAAAAACAAAAAGGACTTAAAGGACCAAAAGGACCAAAAGGACATAAATTCGAAAACCCGGAACCCGGAACCCGGAACCCGGAACCCGGA
>DAOQNB010001032.1:0-2485 GCA_035335845.1 Acidobacteriota bacterium
TGTTTTCAGTCGGTGGCAACAACTGGTATTCCCGGGCTGGCTCAACGTGGGCGATACCTTTCACCTGGCAGAGTGCCGAAAAATCTTTCATCTCAACCGAACCGGCAATGGTTCCAATACTTTCCATCACCCGCTCGACTGTGAGTCCGGCAGATTGCAACGCCTCGACAACCTGAGCCAGCGCCTCACGGTGTTTCTCGTTGACCACAATCACCACTTTTGTCTGATCACCTGGAGTTGACATCTCAATCACGTCTTCGTTTATGGAGCCTGTACCAATCCACTCCCAACATCTCTTGATGACAGTGGAAGTCGCTGAGCTGTTTGCATCAATCGTGCCCACAATCCCAATCCAACAATGTTCGGATTGGCTTCGAGATGCAGAGCAGCAATCCCGGCAACGTGCGGTGTTGCCATACTCGTGCCGTTCCGGGACAGGTACCGAGCTGGCTCTAGCCAGCTTGAATAAATGGACACTCCGGGAGCGGCAATGTCAACCTGTCCTCCATCTGAATTGAACTCCTGATTTGAATTGAGGGCAACCCGCAACTGTGTGTCCACTGAAGCAACCGCCATAATTGATGGACAATTGGCCGGATGGGACACCGGGTTGAAAATATCAGATGACCGGCGACTGTCATTTCCAGCCGCCGCAATCAGCAACGTGCCAGCTTGCAGGGCACGACTTGCCGCCGTCTCAAATATTGATGAAAAAGACGTTTCTTTTTTGATCAGTGTCCCAAGCGACATTGAGACAATCTGGCATCGGTGTTCAATCGCCCAGTTGATGCCAGCCAGCAACCAGCAGTCTGTCCCCTTGCCGGCATCATCAATGATTTTGCCAATGTAGATTTCGGCATTGTGGGCAATCCCATACCGTGGATGCCGACCTGGATGCAACGGGCCACAGGCCGTTCCGGTACAATGTGTTCCATGCCCAATGCTGTCCTGGACTGTCTGACCTGGAACAAATGAATGGGCGTTTCCCGCAATGTTTCGATTTGTAAAGTCAGGATGGGTCAGATCAAAACCACTATCCAGAATCGCAACTTTGACCTGTTGACCGCTTTTCGTGGAATGGACGGCTCGGGTCACCCGGAGACCCCAGGTTTCTGGCGCCGCCACTTCAGCCGTGGTCAATGTATCTGGGTCAAATTGCATCTGAATGGGATTGATCAATGAAATAATTCGTTCCGACTCTGGGCAGAACTTTGGGAAGTCCAGTGGTTGTACCACGCTCAACCACTGGAGTTGATCCGGATCCACAGAAACCAGCGCCACCCCAAGGTTATGATAGACGAGAGCTTCAGCATCACCGAGTTCCTCCACCCGAAGCGCAGCCGAATCAAAATCATCCGTGCGCGCAACCTTCAACCCGGCAGTTGTCGCAAGAAACCTGGTTCCACTGGCCTGCAAATCACGGGGAAATGCCAGGAAATATCGTCCGGTGATGGGTGAATCACCTAAAACTTGAGCATCACTCATCAGGCTGTGTTTTTGCATTGGGGTACAACCTCATTGGAAACACTGAGGTCAACCCGTAACTCTGGCACTCATACATTTATCTTCAATGAATGCAAACGTTAGAAACCTCAGGTAATTGTAATAATCAACTCCTGTAAAATCAGAAGGTTGTCATAGTGACTATCGGATTGATGTGTTTGCTGAAGGTGTTCAAGCATTGCCTGATCGCCTTCAGCACAATCTTCTAACTGGAGAAATCTTCTTTTTGGCTTCACTTCCAGCTCTTAACTGGCTATGCTTGTACCTATCCAAAATACATTTCATTCAGACTCTCCGTTTGAAACTCCTGGGGCATAACCGCACGAGAAATTGATGAGAATCAGCCCTTGTGTTGACAAAATTGTCACGACTTTTTTATGAAAAATTGGAAATACGGTTCGAAGTTGTCCTGATTACGGTATGGCATGAAGGCAACCCTTAACGGCACATCGTGGAAATGAAGATTATGCTGTAAAGGTCCCCCTCTACTCTTCTAAAGCGAAGAAGTGGACTGGTATGGGGCCATCATTCAGAAAAATTTTTGGGAAGGAATTCAGACAAGGAGCGAAAAGAATATGAGCGCCGCATCGCCAACACATCTGACGGAGCTTTTGGTGGATTGGGGAAATGGAAATCAACAAGCCCTCGATCAACTCCTGCCCCTGGTTTATGACGAACTCCATCGCCTGGCGCACAGCTACTTGCGCCAGGAGCGCCCTGACCATACCTTGCAAACCACGGCCCTGATCAATGAAGCCTATGTGCGGCTTGTCGGCTGGGAAAAAGTCAATTTGAAAAATCGGGCTCATTTCCTGGTTCTTGCCTCCCAGGTCATGCGTCATATCCTGGTTGACTATGCGCGGATCCAATCGGCAACGAAACGATTTCGAAAAGATATGAAACTCTCGCTGGAAGAAGCCGCCTTTGTGGCCGTGGATTGGGCGCCGCAATTTGTAGCCCTCAATGATGCACTCGCCCATCT
>DAOQNB010001033.1:0-2479 GCA_035335845.1 Acidobacteriota bacterium
CTTACCCCGAACGCCATCCAAATCCCGTGCGGCATAGTGCAGCGGAGTACGCCCAGCACTATCTTTCGCATTTATATCCGCACCTTTGTCCAACAAAAACAAGGCTGTTCTTTTCATCCATTGATCGGCTGGCGGTACGAGCGTTCCAAAACACAAAGCGATGCCATCAACTTGAAATATCGCAATTATAGCTGAATGCAGCGGAGTTTGGCCGCGTTCATCTTTTGCATAAATCAAGCTGGGGTCTTTGTTCACCAAACACGCAACTTCATCAAGCTGGAGATTACCAGCAACCCGGTGAATTTCCCCTGGCTTTAAGACACAATATGACCTGAATTTGATTCGTTGCTCAATGTGAACATATCCATAGTACATTTTGATATACACAAAACTCGCACACGCAAACCCCAGACAGAGTATGCATCCAAAAATCAAGAACCAATCAATGCGCCATTTCTTTGATTTCGTGGCTTTTAAATTTGGAAGTCGAATGTCAGCACAGCGGGAGCAAAAGTTGCTTGAAGCCTCAAAGCAATCCACCTGATGACAAATTTCACAACGTTGTGGGAGCGACTCAGCTTTGATCTGGAGTTTTTGGGTCATAAGCTGGTTTGGGTAATTGCTTCAGAATGGTTTATCACCTGACAAAGGACGAGAGATGCGAATTTTTTTCCCAATTTCTGCCCCACTCGGCCCAAGGATATGAAACGGAGGAAGTCCCCATTCCCGATACCTCAACTGACTCTCTTGACTGGTCAATGTGGCACCATTGAAAAACACATCAATGAACGTGTGATCCTCGTCATAGCCTGAAACCACCAGATTGATCCAGACTGGGATTTTACCGTCAACCCACAACCATTGCCCGGCTTGTTTTCCTTCGACACCAGACAATTGCTCTGGAAACAGAATCCGCCCACCAATAAACTTTACCTGCCCGGAATCAAGTGTTTCCAGAATGCCGCCGTGAAGATTGAACCGCAATGAACGTGGCAATTGATCAGACACCAGTTCCTGGGCAAATTCAAAGCACTGCACTGCGGCTTGTTCAAAAACTTGGGCAAACTCACATTTGGTCATTCCTGGCTACCATTCTTTGTTTGATCCCTTGTCTGACAATTCGCGGCTGGTTATAACGGCAACCGTCATTTTGGGAATCAACAGTTTGGGTAACATGAATACACGCTCAGCAATAAATAACATCCCACCATTGCTCAGTGTCATCCTTCCATGGCTGTAATCCTTGAAGGTTACACCAGTATTCAAGTGATTCAAGTTCAGGAAAATTGAAGCTCCGATGGGGATATCCTGGCTGGTAAACTCCCAGGTAGTACTGGTCCGAGTTTGTTTGAGCCATAACAACCAGAACTTTTGCTTCCAGTTCTTTAGAAAGCTCCGCCGCCAGGTTTCTCATTTCGGAAAAACAATTGAAGCGAATAACAATCCATTGCGGTTGATAGAATCTCACCGCAAACATAGTGGGGACATCCCAACTCTTTTCCAGGTAGGCCCGGTAAAACCCTCCTGGAAAACACGGCAAAGTATCCCGGAACACCTGTTTGGTTGGATGACACATTTCAAGGTAGAGAGCCAGCCGCGTTTTGATTCTGTCTTCATCGAACGAGTCAACGTAAATCGCGGTGTGTGTTGACATAATCAATCCATCGGGTTCTTTCAGGAGGCGTTTAGCTACACAGATATTCCCATTCCAAGATAGTGATGTTGCCCACTCGTGGTCAGAACAGCATCCCGAAGACTGAGCCAGTGCCCCCAGTAATAATCAGATCGGAAGACCTGAACAGCCTTTTGATATTGTGGTTCAGTCAACCCTGCGAGCACCTCCTGGGTTGCATAGTGATGGATTGGAGGTAGCAAATCAGTCAGTGCCTGACTGGACCAGATTGCCATCACCAAATCAACTTCTGGTTCCAGGAAACCCGGTTCTGGAACATCAATCCCTTTGAAATCAACCAGCTTTACCAACGACGACATCCCTGGCAACACCCGGAAAACAGTATCCAGTCCACTATCCAGTGCTTTGTCCAGTTCCCAGCTTTCCTCAATAATCGCCCGTTCCAGAATTGAAAAGAGGATATGGCTCTGGCTTTCGGACGAATCTTCATCAAACCAGTATTCCAGTTGCTCCAGATATTCTTCATCAACGGGTGTCTCAAGTACGGTGAGAATCTGTTTAACATCGTCAATGTTTCGAACGTCTTTCCCCGTAAGAATCGCACAAACCTGTTCATATCGGGCTGGTTCAATTCGATTCACCCATCGGACAATCCCCATTTTTCCTCCTTTGAAAAACCGATTAACCATCAAATACAGAGCTTTTCCTATCCGGCATAACTGATAGAAAACACATTATCTTGCGGACTTTCCTATGCAAATGGCAAAGGTTTACCTGATAGTATTCCGCCAAACCCCATCTTAGAAATAAGCCTCTCGTTTGACAATAAAAAATTAATTTTCCTGC
>DAOQNB010001034.1:0-2478 GCA_035335845.1 Acidobacteriota bacterium
CTGGTTTGTATAGCGGTTTTTAGTTGAACGCAGTGCAAAGAGTTCTTGAATTCAACTGGTTTCCAGAGCCTATCTGTTCTTTGGTCATTCAAGAAATGCCATAGCATCCAATACCTTCCAAAAACCAAATTCATTCTTCATTCTTCATTCTTCATTCTTCATTTCCTGGCTTTAGTTGTTTTTATGAGTTCATCCCGTCCTGACCCGGCGTTGTCGTCCCCGCCTGAACTGACTGCCCTTCGAACAGTCGCCCTGGCCGGCAATCCAAACTGTGGCAAAACGACTGTGTTCAATGCCTTAACCGGCCTTCGCCAAAAAGTTGGCAATTATCCCGGCGTTACCGTCGAAAAAAAGGAAGGCCGCCTGCGGGTTGAGCAGGTTGATTTAACACTGGTTGATATCCCCGGCACCTACAGTCTGTCAGCCCGCTCGCTTGACGAACAGGTTGCCCGCGACGTATTGCTTGGGCTGATGGAAGGAAGCACCCGCCCTGATTTGATTGTCTCCATCGTTGATGCCAGCAATTTGGAACGCAATCTGTATCTGACAACCCAGTTAATGGAGCTAGGTCGCCCTGTCATAGTCGCGCTCAATATGATGGACGTGGCGGCTCAAAACGGACTTGATCTGGATGCGCAACTCCTTGCTCAACACCTTGGCGTTCCAGTCATCCCGCTGGTTGCCAGCCGAAATATTGGGTTTGAACAATTGCGACAAAGCCTGATTGGTACACTTCCTCCACTTCCCAAACGCCAATGGGCACTCCCTCGCGAGGTTGAACACGAAATTCAAAAGCTGGCTGGTTTACTGGTTCAACAGGGTCTTCAATCTGAAGCGACGGAAGGTGAAGCCATTCGTCTGTTGCTCAATGACACCGAAACTTCCCCAGTCAAACAGGAACTGACACCCGAAGTTGAGTCCCAAATCGCGGAATCGCGCGCCTATCTTGAATCATTGGACATTGACTGGTGGTCGGTTGAAGCCGAAGGCCGCTATGGCTGGATTAAGAATGTCGCGGTTGCGGCTGGCGTAGTTCACCAGAAATTTCGCCGCACGACCAGCGATAAAATTGACAGTGTGCTGACCCATCGTGTGCTTGGACCAGTGATTTTTGCTGTGGTGATGGCCGTCGTTTTCCAGAGCATCTTTAAGTGGGCTGAGCTTCCGATGAACTATATTGATCAGCTCACGGGTCAAGCCAGTAACTGGGTGCGAACGCTCATTCCAGATGGTGACCTGCAAGGACTGGTGGCCGAAGGGGTGATCCCTGGCGTTGGCGGCGTGGTAAAGTTTCTGCCCCAAATTCTGATTTTGATGTTTTTTATCTCGCTCCTGGAAGATACCGGCTACATGGCCCGTGCCGCGTTCATTATGGATCGGATCATGCGGCGGGTCGGGCTCAATGGAAAATCCTTTATTCCATTGCTCAGTTCATTTGCCTGTGCCATCCCCGGCATTATGGCGACGCGAACGATTGAAAACTCAAAAGATCGTCTCGTGACCATTTTGATTGCGCCGTTGATGAGTTGCAGCGCCCGGCTACCGGTGTACACGTTGATGATTGGGGCCTTCTTCCCAGCGGATCAAACTCTGTTTGGCGTCATCACCCTGGCCGGGCTGGTGTTGTTTGCCATGTACCTGCTTGGAATTGTGGCAGCTATTTCGATGGGCTGGCTATTTAAAAACACCCTCATCAAAAGTGGCACCACCCCGTTGATTATGGAGCTTCCACCCTATCGCCTGCCGTCCTGGCGCAATATTTTTTCTTCCTTGCTGAGCCGGACCGGGCAGTTTTTACACCGGGCAGGAACGGTCATTCTGGCTATCTCAATGATTTTGTGGTTTTTGGCAGCCTATCCCAAAAATTTGGTGCTTTCAAAAAATTACACCACTGAGCGACAACAGGTTGAGACACTGTTTACCGCCCAGAAAATTTCGCTCCAGGAGAAAGAAACCCAACTGGCTCAACTCTCATTTGAAGAAACCAGCGAACGCAGCCGGATGAGCTATCTTGGGCAGATCGGTCACCTGATTGAACCGGTCATTGCCCCACTTGGATTTAACTGGAAAATCGGTGTCGGTCTGGTTTCAGCCTTTGCCGCCCGCGAAGTCCTGGTCAGTACGCTGGCCATTGTCTATAGCGTCGGCGATGACTCAGACGAAGGAGCCTCCAGCCTGCATCAGGCCCTGCGCAACGACCGCTATCCAGATGGGAGACCCGTATACAGCCCACTGGTGGCCGTTTCACTCATGGTCTTTTTTGTGCTGGCGCTGCAATGTATGTCCACCTTTGCCATTGTCCGCCGCGAAACCAATAGCTGGCGCTGGCCCTTTTTTATGCTCGGCTATATGACCTTGCTCGCTTACCTTGGTTCATTGACAGTGTTTCAAGGTGGGCGGCTGCTTGGATTGCAATGAAGAATGTTCCGGGTTCCGGGTTCCGGGTTTCTAAAGGGATGAGGGATGAAGGATGAGGGA
>DAOQNB010001035.1:0-2474 GCA_035335845.1 Acidobacteriota bacterium
AGTCAAAGAAACCTTTGTCAATTACCGCCATGACCCGCTCAATCCCAGGAGCCTGGCAAGCAATAATATCTCATTTCTTATGTTTGACCACGAAGGGATGCTCTGGGTTGGACTCAACGGGCAAGGCTTGTGCCACTTTCATCCACAAACAGCACAGTGTACCCGGTTCCGGACTGATCCAAATGACGCATCAAGCCTGAGCAGCGATGCCGTGTATACCCTGCTGGAAGATCAGCAGGGCAATATATGGATTGGTACGCGTGGCGGCGGATTGTGCCGCTATATCCGTCAAACCAGTTCATTTCAATCATTTCTTAACCAGCCTGGAATCCCAACTTCGCTGAGCAACAACGTTGTCATTTCCCTCTTTGAAGACCAGACTGGCACCTTCTGGATTGGAACTCGCGGTGGTGGGCTCAACCGGTTTGACCCTGCCTCCCAAACATTTGAGATATTTCGCCAAACCAACGGCCTCCCAAACGATGTCGTGGAAGGCATCATCGAAGATACAACCGGCAATCTCTGGCTCAGTACAAATCAGGGTATTTGTAAGTTTGACCCGATGAAAAAAGCTTTCCGAAAGTATGATGCCAGTGATGGGTTGCAAGGCAATGAATTCAGTCAAAACGTAGTTTGTAAGGGACGCCGAGGCAAATTGTTCTTTGGTGGCACCAACGGAATTACCACTTTTTTTCCTGACCAGGTCACGGATAACCCCTTTATTCCACCAATCGTCATCACCGATTTTAAAAAGTTCAACCAGAGCGTTTCACTGGAAACCTCAATTACTGAAACCCAGGAAATACTCCTCGACTATACTGAGAATTTTATTACTTTTGAATTTGCCGCCTTAAATTTTACCAATGCCCGGCGGAATCAATTTGCCTACCGGTTGATTGGCTTTGATGATCACTGGATACCGGCTGGCACCCAGCGAAGCGCTACGTTTACCAACCTGGATGGGGGCAACTATACCTTCCAGGTGAAAGGCTCAAATAACGATGGGGTGTGGAATGAAACCGGGGCTTCAATTCGGATTAAAGTACTGCCCCCACCCTGGAAACGATGGTGGGCTTATGGTCTGTATTTGATTGCTGCAGTGGGAGTAATTGGTGGTGGAGTTCGACTTCAGTCCAATCGGGTACGGGCTCAAGCTCATATTCGCGAAGCACAACTCAAGGCAGAAACGGCTGAAATCCAGGCTCGCGCCGTTGAAGCTGAAAACCGCCAGCGGGCTCAGGCTGAAGCTGAAATGAAGCAAAAAAATGAGCAACTCAATCAGAAAATCTGTGAACTTGATCAGGCCAATCAAGAACTGGTTCGCTCGCAGATTCAGGCAGATCGAATTTTCTCAGCGCTGGCCAAAGCTCTCCCAGGCACCGTGCTGGAAGGAAAATATCGGCTTGATGAGCAAATTGGATCAGGCGGATTTGGAACTGTTTTCCGTAGCACCCATCTGGTCCTGAATATTCCAATTGCCGTCAAAATATTCCGCCCATCACCTGGAAACGACAGTACTCTGGCTGTTGAACGATTTCGCATGGAAGGGATTTCAACCGCCCGGATTCAACACCCCAATGCCATCCGGGTGCTGGATTCCGGGATTTCATCGGAGGGAATTGCCTATCTGGTGATGGAACTCCTTGAAGGAAAAACACTGGCTGATGAAATGACGCCAGGCCGGATCTTTTCGCTCAGACGAGCCGTGGAAATTTTGCATCCGGTATGTCTGGCCCTGGCAGAAGCGCATCGGTTGGGAATCATTCACCGGGACATTAAACCAGCAAATATTTTTCTTCACCAGGCCGAAGATACTGAAGTTGTCAAATTACTCGATTTTGGGATTGCGAAATTATTAGAGGGGGACACAACCGGTGCAGCGCAAAAACTGACGCTGACCGGCGGCTTTATTGGGACTCCGACATACACTGCGCCTGAGCGATTTCGCAGCGATGACTATGATGGGCGAGCTGACGTGTTCGGTATTGCAGTCATTCTGTTTGAAATGCTGTGTGGCCATCACCCATTCCTTGAGACCAAAAATGTGTCAATTGGGGTAATTCTTCATCAACTGTTCAACATCACACCCCAACCCAATATCTCAAACCCGGAATTGCCCCCCAAAGTCGTGGAGGTCATACTCAAAGGTCTGGAGAAAAACCCTCAAGCTCGTCCCTCGGCCAGGGTGTTTGCTGATTTGTTGCTGACCGCAGCCTGTCCATATTTTGATACGTTGATGGAATCAACAACCCAGACTGTACCCCTCGCGGATCTGGCTGATTTGCCAACTGAGGCCATGCACAACGTCCTGCAAACTAAAGGGTCACCGGAAAAGAAAACCAAGGAAACCCTGTCAACCCAGCAGGTCCCAGACCTGTCAGTTACTGAGGAAGACTAAACTTTTGGAGCACGGCCCACGTGACACCGCTTTTGTTCACCTCAGCGGACCTTGCTCGGCGCGCGGAACTGCCCCG
>DAOQNB010001036.1:0-2473 GCA_035335845.1 Acidobacteriota bacterium
AAGATCAAATAGAATCGAGAGAAACGGGAATGAAGAATTGAGACTGGTGACTGGTGACTGGGAAATATCTTCCAGTCACCAGTTATACCATTTTGGAATGAAGCTATCATATTAGCAAAAGGCTCAATTATTGGGATAATTGGGTTTCACTGACCCCTGACCCCGAGCCCCTGATCCCAAAATGGTATGACCAGGTCCCAAAAACAAAGCTATTTTTTCACTTTTGATTTTCCTGGTTTGGAGGCTGATTGAAATGCCGTTTCCATCTCGTGGAAGATTCGAGTTTCAAGTCCTTCCTTGTAAGTCTCAAAGGGTTTGTACAGGTCGAAATGGCCACGATCTGGGACAAGTTCAACCACCGCGTCACTTCCTTTTTCCCTCAGAAAATCCCGCAGGAGTCGGACAGCGCCTTCGAGATAGAAGGTATCCGCTTCGCCACAAACAATGTGAATTTTCCCGGCCAGTTTCGGGCCAAGCGTTGCCCAGTTTTTCTCCAGCGTGAGACGAATGTCGTATTTCTGCCAGGCTTTCAGCACTCGTTGGTCAAATTCACCGGTTGTCCGATCAAACAATTTCATCGGCCTCCCGTCTCTGTCTTTCGGGCTAAATACCCATTCAAATGAAGAGAGTTGCCCGCCCAGACCATCAGTTTCAATTTCTTCTTTAAGCGTGTATGCCTCAATTGTAAACACAACTTGCCCACCTATACGCACGAGCGGATGAGGTTTCCCGTCAGCAGCCCGGTATAAATTATCCGTTGTACCCGGCGAGGCATTGATGCCTGAAAAGCTGCGAAAATCCACTGGATCAGGTGACGTTGACCAGGTGCCACCGAAAAAGTCAGGGTAGGTGATTTGAAGCCACAGCGTGCTCCAGCCACCAGAGGAATGACCCGTCAGGAAGCGGGCGGCAGGTTTGGGAAGTTGACGAAAGTTTTTCTCAAGGTAGGGGATGAATTCCTCAGTGAGTGCGCGTCCCCAGGGGCCGTTATTGACGGAGTCCGCAAAAACATGATGGCCTGTTACAAACGAAGCATCCAGAAAAACATGGATCATTTCGGGGTATTTCCCGTCGGCCATTCCCTTGAGCAACTTCGGTCCAGCATATTTGGCCCCAAAGTGGTTGCCGCCGAAACCGTGAACATTATAGACCGTTGGATAGGTTCGTTTTGGATCCTTCAGGTAACTGGGTGGCAAGACAATCCCAGCCCGAATTGTCATTGGGTGCCCCCAAAAGGCTGACAACATTGGGCTTTGAAACTCAACCAGTTTAATCGAATCTGTTTCTTCAAAACGCTGACCTTCACCAATCCGGTCGGTGAGTGACAGTTCAACCGGCGCGGTGCTCGCGGGATTGAGATTGTCAACGGGCGTAATGGCGCTTACCAAATCACCTTGATCGAGACCGGTTGTGGGCGAAGTCGCGCTGTCAAACCAAACTTGAATCAAGTACTTCCCGGCTGGAGCTTTCGAAAATGGCTGTGGAAAGGCCAGGGTCGCATCCGGGTTTACTTCCAATGCCTGTCCAGGTATCAGTCGCACCGGACCCGACCCGGCAACCTGAATTCTCGGATCAAAGTTCCCAATCAGGCTGGTTGGTTTTTCGGCTGATTGGGTCATGAACACAACCAGCCGGCCTGATGTTGATGTGGGAAGAAGTTCAGCCCTTGCTGTGATTCGAAATCGAATCGGTCCTGGTGAAACAGGGGTGGTTTGGGCAGATGTCACAAGGGTGTTCACAAAAAACAGGTGAAACACCAGGAGAACTGAAAAGACGAGGTTTCGCATCATTGAGCTGCCTCAAGATTTTGAGATTTTGAAGTGGCGAACCGGATTTTGAGGAGTGAGGTTGAGGTTGCAGGTTCCTTCAAACCACACCTGTGTCTGATGGTTCAGAAAAATCTTCTTTTTCCAGAGCTGGCAAGTGAGTTCGAGCCAAATCTGCCGTTTATGGAGTTCGCTGACGGCGGGCATTGACGAAAGATTGCACGCACAGACCGACAAAAATTCCCAGCAGAATCGCAGTCACTGACTGCGCAATCACTGCCGCCGGTCGTTGGACTGTTCCACCTGAAAGCAGAACCGGCAGTTTGATGAGGGCTTTGGCGGTCATCAGGAACCCAAGTAACCCAATCAGCACAGCCACATGCATGGCGTGTTTGCGCAGATCTTCTTTGACCATTGCAATTAACCCAGCCAGCCCAATTACGAGTCCCATCACAGCAGGAATCAATGCCGTCTTAGCCCCGGTATTCATAAAACCAACCACACCAATAGCAATTAGAGCAAGTCCAGTTCCAACAGTAACTTTAGGCATCATAACGATTTACCACATAACAAAAAGGATTGTGAATGAAGTGGGAGGGTGTCCGATGGTTCGGATTTTCCCAGGATGTGACGAAACAGGCATCTTAGCTACCTGAGCCCGCCTGTCCAAGCCAACCTTGCAGAATGAAGAATTGAGAATGAAGAAT
>DAOQNB010001037.1:0-2459 GCA_035335845.1 Acidobacteriota bacterium
ATCACCAATCAGAACAAAAGTTCTGGCATATCCAAAGAGGGTTGTGATTCTGGCGGCCTGGGCTCTCATATTTGTGGGGTCTTTGGCAGCCAGACTGGTTCTGACTTCTTTTGCTTGCTGGTGATATGGGATGGATTGATACGGATCGCCAGTGTCCATTAAGAGATTTCCAATGCGAACATTAGCCAGAGCTAAACCACTGAACCAGTTTGTGTGGTTAGGTTCGAGCCGGGTCAAATGCTCAAGGTGGCGCCGGGATTCTTTGAGTAACTCTAATCCTTTTTGCGGATTTCCCAGTGCATAAACCTGGTCACCATAGCCACCCAGATTCTGGGCCAGATCATATTCAATCTCCAGATTATTTGGGTCTTCCTGGTGAAGGACTTCAGCCAGTTCGACACTTTTTCGATACGCATTCAGAGCTGCTTCCTGATTGCCATTATAAACAAGGGTAAACCCATACTGGCAGTACAAATATGGCAACTTGAGCCGGGCCCGAAGTGAAGTTCGAGCTGCAACCAGCAACTCACACAAACCAATTGCCCTTCGATAATACTCAAGTCCATTGGCCGCCTGCCCGGTATATACCATCATGTCCCCAATGCGAGCCAGATTCTCAGCCAAATCGGATTGAAATTGAGGAGTCTGGCCTTGAGGCTGGGTGCCAAGTGCTTCACGAATGACCAGAGCCCGTTGATAACTGACCAACGCCTCAGCCGGCTGACCGAGGTTGTTGGTAATTGGATGCCCCTGAATATCCCCAATGCGCTGATAGGCGGTGGCCAGTTCCAGTTGTAATTCAGGGTCTGAGCCTGCTTCGGCTTGTAGGCGATTCAGGTAGACAAGTGCTTTTTTGACAACCTGTTCACGCGCCGGAGTCGAGCCCGGTAAATCCCGGATCGAGTCGTGAAATTCAAATAGAAATGAGCTGGCCAGTTCTCTCACTTCCTGAAAACGACGGATAGCGCGTTCCTTTTCAAGTTTGGCCACGTATGCCTGATAGAGCGTGGCACTGACACCTCCGGTCAGCGTGAGGACAATCAGTCCGGCGGCAACGACCAGACCCCGTTGACGCTTGATGAATTTCCGGGTGCGATACCAGCTTGAATCAGGTTGAGCCAGGACGGGCAATCCATCCAGATGGCGGCGAATGTCAGCGGCAAACTGTTCAACCGACGAATACCGTTGGGCTGGATCTTTTTGTAAGGCTTTCAGCAAAATCGTGTCCAGATCACCTTCCAGTCGCTGTCGCAGGCGTTTTGGACTTGATTCGCTCCGCTGAGCAACGATTTCCTGTGGATTGAGAGAATCTGTGGTCGAATCCTGGCGCTCGCGAGTATTCAACCGATTGATCGCCGTGCTTGGTCGATGTGGGTCAGTGTCACAAATCGCCTGCTCAATTTCGATTCGGTTTGACTGGGCGTGCAGATAAGGATGAATCCCGGTCAGCAACTCAAACAACACAATCCCGAGCGAATACACATCTGTAGCGGTGGTGACCGATTCCCCTCGGATTTGTTCCGGGCTGGCATAGCGTGGAGTCATCATCCGCAACCCGGTTTGAGTTTGCTCCAGCGAAGCATCCCAGGCGTTTGGATCAAGCAATTTCGCAATGCCAAAATCCAGGAGCTTCGGCTCACCTTCCGCCGTCACCAGAATATTGCCGGGTTTCAAATCCCGGTGAACAATGAGTTTCTGATGGGCTGATTGAACGGCGGCACAAACTTTGAGAAACAACGGCAACCGTTCACCAATACTCAGTTTGTGCTGATTACAAAAGGTATCAATGGACGTTCCTTCGATGTACTCCATCACCAGAAATGGAAGGCCCTCGCTGGTGGTCCCACCATCGAGCACGCGGGCAATGTTTGAGTGTTCCAGACCAGCCAGGATGTGACGTTCTTTGCGAAACTGTTGAAAAACAACGGTGTTCCAGAAAGTGGGTTTGACAATTTTGATGGCGACCAGCTTGTGAAACTGTTCATCAACCCGTTTCGCCAGATAAACCGCCCCCATTCCACCGCTTCCTAGTTCCCGAACAATCTGGTATGGCCCAATCCGTTGTTCTGGGACGAGAATTTCTTCATTTTCCATCAAGCCGGAACAAGCGTTCATGGCAGGAGGAATATCAATAAAGCTCCCGGCTTTCTCAAACGATTCGATCAGTGACCAGACCGCCTTTCGCAACAACTCATTTTCTCCACACCGGGCATTGAGAAGAGCTTCTCTGGCCTGCGGAGGGCAATCCACCACCTCATTAAAGAGCTCTTTCATTCGTTCCCACTGGGTTGCGGAATAGTTGTTGGACATAAAAAACCAAATGAAGAATGAAGAATTGAGAATGAAGAAACTGGTTGGTTCCTGGTTTTTGGTTCCTGGTTCCTGGTTCTTGGTTCCTGGTTCCTGGTTCTTGGTTCCTGGTTCTTGGTTCCTGGTTCTTGGTTCCTGGTTCTTGGAAG
>DAOQNB010001038.1:0-2443 GCA_035335845.1 Acidobacteriota bacterium
TCAATGATTGGTCGGTTTCGATTCCTGAAGCAGTGGTGATTGATGTGGGTGTGATTTCAGGAAAAGGCTGGGCGGTGGTGGAAGCAAACGCCGCGTTCGGATCGGGGATTTACGGCTGTGACCCGGCGCAGGTCCTGCCGGTTTTAGCTGAGGCGAGTTGTCATATGAGTCAGTAGTCAGTAATTTGTGAAGTTCTTTTGATTGAAGCGCCTGGCTATCTTTTGATGCGAACACGATTGGTCTGCCAATTCAGGCAAGGTTTGTTATTTCATGGCTCAAAGTTATCCAGGTCTGACTGGTTGATGACGATTTGTGAATCGAGAGAACCATCAGCAATCGGCCACTGGTGCCACCAGTTTTCAAGAGCTGTTCCATCCACAATGTAGTGAACACCATGGGCTTCGGTTCGACTGGGAATGTCGAGCTTTGCGGCCAGTTTGTAAATGACCCGATTGGGCACCACCGCCGTCCGCTGGGCATTGCGTTGCAAAATGGTCTGGAGCGGGGCTTCAAGATAAACAATGGTCGTCCGGGCCTGATAGGCCGCAAACAAATCAATCAACTGGGTTCGCACGGCTGCCGTGATATTGGTGGCATTCCAGATAAAGGGTTGCTGACGGCGGAGGTATTCACGTGCCTGAGCTTTGGCGGCGACCACCACCGGCCCCTGATTGTCAACTGGGGAAATATCAAGGCTCAACCGAAGGTCATCAAGTGAAATGATGGGGCGATCTGCCGCAAAATCAAGGACCCAGGTATCTTTTCCAGCCGCCGGAATGCCAGCCAGCAGTACCACGTCAAACTGGTTGGTATCATAGGCGTCATATGGCAATTTGCCCGGCTCGCTCCGAAAAAAGACAAATCGGCTGTGGTCCGAAGGAAAGGCATAGGGATGAGCCAGGCAGTTATTTTCACGGCAGAGTTCTCGAAAAAGGTCTATTTTTTCCAACTGTCCCAGCTTCCGGGAATCATCCTGCCCCTCAACGTTGGCTTCAGCCAGTAAGGCCAGCCAGTCACACCTCACGCTTTGACTGGCCTGAAGAGCTGTCCGAATTGGATCTGGCTGATCAATCCAGTGAACTGGCACATTGAGGTGCCGAATCAGATTGACGATCATTTCCCGGATGAGAAACGGTACGGAGGGAGTCTGAAACCGCACGTCATCCCACAGGATCATTCGTGCCTTGTGCATTCCCCGCCGGCGATGGCCCGGGCAGGAAACCTGGTTGTCCCCATCAATAACCGTGCATTCAGGTTTGGCAATATCATGCAGCAACGCGGCGGCGAAGATCAGCGCACGTTCAACTGCCAGCAGTGATCGCCAGCAGTGATTGGAAACCAGGGCCTCGCAGACCTTGCGGGTATGAGTCAGGACATTGTTTTCACCCTGGAGGCTCGGGCCCTGTGGACACTTCCGCAGTGGTTGAAGCCATTCAAATTCAGTCTCAATCTGTTCCCAGGTCAATTCCCAGTCGGGAGGTTGTGGGCAGAAAGGAAAGTTCCAGTGAGTGAGTGGCATAAAGTGATGATGAACCGGGTACTCAACCCTTAAAATTCAAACAATTCAGCCCCAGGTTTTAAGCGATTTGGGAGAATCGGACGGTTGAGCCAGTGGCCTTCTGCCTGATCAACCGCCTGCCGGAAAGTATCACGGACATACTTAAACCGCCCGCACACCTGGCCATTGGCTTCGATCTTCAAATACAACCCTTCCATCAACGGTTTGGGATCAGTTTCTTTCAGTGCGCGAGTTTCATCCAGGCCGAGTTCGTGACAGGCCTGAGCCAGGGTTTCCAAATGTGAATCAGAAATAAAGGTGGACTGTCCCACCAGCTTCAAAAGGTCCTGAACGGATGTGATTTGACCTGTAAATAACACCGGTACCGAGACAACCGGCAACCCCGCCAGCAGGTCAGTCCGGCGGTCAGTGCTCAGAAACTCCGAGTTCTCAGTATCAAGGACGTCAAATTCCAAAAAGTAATGGGGCAACAGGTCATAAAATACCGTGTGTTTGGCATATACCCATTCTCCATAGACGACATACCGGTGACCCAAAACTTCCCACAGACTGGGCAGCAGGCTGTTGGCCCATTGTTTAAACAAGTTGAAATGCCGCTCACGAGTGCCGCCAAGTAAAAAATGTCCACGACTTTGAAGCTGGAGCTGTCCTGTTTCTGAAAAACTAATGGCGGCATTGGCACCATCAACTTTTTCCTCAACCACGATGGTCTGGCCGGCCAGGTCATCAATATTGAGTTGTTCAAGGTCTTCATCCCCTGGCTGGATGCGAGAGCCGGTTAAATGCGGTGTTCGTGGAAATTTAAACAAATCATCAGGCATAGGTCAGGAAAAACAATCAACGGGACGAAAAGGACGAAAATAAAGCCACCCTTCGAAAACCCGGAACCCGGAACCCGGAACCCGGAACCCGGAACCCGGAACC
>DAOQNB010001039.1:0-2436 GCA_035335845.1 Acidobacteriota bacterium
CTGGAAACCCTTCCCAGATTGAGTATCCTTCCACAGCTTGAATGGGGCGGATACTTTGGCGCAGGAAAAACCAATGTCGGAAAGCAGCGATTTCCAGCATTGTCAGACCAAACATCACCCCCGATGTCAGGGCGTACACGAATACATTGGAACCGGAAGCGGCTTGGACAACCTCATGCAAAAAATAAACTGCGAGACCTCCATAGACACCGATTACCATCAACCACCACGCAAAGCATAGAATGAGAACCCCGATCAGCCTGGGAATAGGGGGTTGAAATAGGCAAACAAGCATTGTTTTTGTGAAGTGCCTCATTTTTTCCTTTTCAAATTTCGCCCTGTTGCAGTTTTTCAATCAGAGTTGAAATATCGGCTCCAAAATCAAGTTCCGGTGGTTGAGGCATAACCTGCGAACCAAGACCAAGATAATTGTATAAGACGTCTCCCGGCAAATCTTTTCCGACGGTCGGGACCGGCCAGTTACGGGGGAAACGTCCCGGCTTTTTGACCCGCACGCCTTCGGAAAAAAGTAATTTCGCCCGCAGCACCTCCACGGAATAGCCACGTCCCAGCCGAAAAACTTCTCTCGCCAAGCCATTGAGTCGTTCCGTTACCGAGTTGGTCACCGGATGGTCGAAGTAATTGAAAATCTCGGTTTGCCAGTTTTCCACTGCCGTCACCAACGGCTTATACGCCTGAGTAATCACATGCTTTGGATCGGTGGGAATTTGGTCTTTCCATTTTCGGTACCGCTTGATGGCAGCTTCCTTGGATTGAGCTGTATAGATTTCGTAAAACTCCTCCTTGAGGCGATAGGCCAAGGCCAGATCGGGAAAATTCTTGAGCCAGGTGTCCAGGAAAAGCAAATCAGTCATGTTCAAATCAGAATTTCGTTTGAGCAAAATATACCGGTCCCGTTTCAGTGATCGCCGCTGGACTGGAGTAAGGTCGGCTTTGATCGTTTTCCGAACCTCATCCAACCCATCATTCGCCATCCGGACCACATGGAATTTGTCAATCACAACCGTGGCTTGTGGGAAATAGACCGTCGCCAGATCCCGATAAGGCCGCCACATATCGATGGCGACAATCTCAACTTTCCGCCGCTCGGCCACTTTGACTTTTGAAAGGAAGACGGAAACCGAGTCTTTATCCCGTGATTTGAGGAATTCGATAATGGTGCTTTGCTCCAGGTTGGTGAAAACGCAGCGCGACTTTTTGAGCAAATATATTTCGTCCATTCCCAGCCACTTGGGAAACTGGGGTGTGTACTGTTTTTCAAGTTGGGCCACGTGGTCCTTGAAGATTTGGCGGACCAGCCCCTCAGTCACTCCGATTTCTTCGGCCAGACTTGCGAACGTCTTTTTCAAGGAGGCTTGTTTGAGATATTCCACCAGGCGCTTGGTCATCCGCCTGGTCTCATCCATCACGTCCAATGGTTGCCAAAAAACTGTTTTGCAGTCTCGGCACTTGAACCTTTGCCGATTGATCTGAATGCCGGTGCGTTTGTTGAGCGTGCTCAGGTCCAGGTAAAGCTGGTCTTTGGTGCCAAACCGATAGAGTGTTGTACCCTCACAGGTATGGCACATTGGTTCGTCCAATGGCTGCGCCCGGACGAGGCGGTTGTGAGCCGTTTCTTCAATGGAGAGGATTTCCCAGTTCGGGAAGTTCAGAATGTTGGGCATTTTAACCGAACCAATCGTCCCCAATAATAAATCCACACACAAAGCTGAGTATAAAAGATGCCGCCAGAACTGGGACTGGACTTACAGAAAAGAGGTTTTTGCAAATGAGATGGGCCAAAACTGAACCCCATAAACTGCACAGAAGGCCAGCAAGTAAACGCGCCTCCCACCGAATTCCAACCGTATCTTGGTTGGGAACCATAGTTGTGGTACGAGCTTTGAACTTGAGGATATTTTTAGGCTGATTTGTTTGTTCAGGGGCTTTCATATTTTTCACTTTTCCGAATTGTTATTCTTCCGGTTCAACCTGAAATAATTCTGCGTCCACCCACTTATCATCACTGGTTT
The DNA here is from genome assembly GCA_035335845.1 of Acidobacteriota bacterium. Classification (GTDB taxonomy): domain Bacteria; phylum Acidobacteriota; class Blastocatellia; order Chloracidobacteriales; family Chloracidobacteriaceae; genus JACQXX01. The sequence continues at coordinate 2,034 of DAOQNB010001039.1, forward strand.
CGGATGAATTCCATTGGGGCAAGTGCCTTCGCTGGCGAGCTTCATATTCGTTGGCAATTGGCTCCACTTCATCCAAGTCAAACAAGCTTGCGAGCGCCTGGCGTTTTTCAGGGTTCCAGGGCGAATGGATTTTGATTTTATGCTCGAATATATGCCGAAGGTAATCTGCTGCTTTCAGGTCCATCGCTTAAACCTCTGCGTGTTTCCGTTTTCTACTCGATAATACGGTTTCAGATTACCTCTGGCGACTTGAATTTTTCAACTGGCTTCTACGGAGAACCTAAAAAACCAATTTACAGTTCGGGTGTTTACTGTTAAGGTGAGCCTCATTGCACCACTTGTACCACGCCACCCCCTGAATCACACAATTCAATACCACCTTTAACATCTGCTCAGGCACCCT
>DAOQNB010001040.1:0-2435 GCA_035335845.1 Acidobacteriota bacterium
CATATTTTCTTTAGGGTGCATCGCTGGAGCCTCGTACCCCTCTCATTCGTTTGAAAATGGGGACTGTTTCCATTTGAAATTTCCGTACTCGTCCAAAGTGATATCTACAACCGTAACCGGTATCTCATTCAAAAAAAGAATAACCTGGGCTTTCAACCCTTCGTCCGGGTAATGATTTAGTTCAGGGATATTTGGTCCGTGGCCGCGAAAGATAATCCGGGTTTTAGAGTTTGGTTTTTTTAATTTTTGCTTGATCGAAAAAATTTGCTGATCAGGTTTGAGGTGAGGAATATTCAAAGCGTACAGTCGAGCCTCAAGGATTGTATCTGCAGGTTTATTTACCTGCAGATCCATCATAAAAAAGGATTCAGGGTCAATCGAATCTCCATCCACTTTCAGTACCTGGATGTCTTGTTTCCCTGTTTGAGGTGGAATCGCTTGCTGTGTAAGTATTGAGCAGGGTTCCACATCCGGAAAGATAGTTTGGTGGTTTAATTTGAGAGCCGGCAGATTGATTGTCTGGATCAGACATGCCAGCAGGAATCCAAACGAAAACAACGTAGTTGGCATACTTTCTCTCTGTGAAAACGCAGGCAGTTACTTTCCATGGAAGCACATTTTCTCAGACCATCGGTGGGGGAGCTAAGACGCTAATTATTTAGGAAAACTGTACTTCCCTCGATTTTAAAAGGGATAACCATCGCGGGTTTATCATTTAAATACACGATGATTTGATATTGGGAGGTCTGTCTCCTCAAAATTGACGCCAGGACTCTGAAGGACAAAATCGTCTTTTCATTATTTTTCTTCTGCGTGATTCTGGTTGAAGCAATTTCAGTAGTTTTCTCAATCTGGCCAGTTTGTATTGCGAAAAATTTTGCTTCGACCTTCGTTCCGGCTGGGCGGTTTATCTGAACTTCACACACAAAACTGTTGCTGTCCTGATAATCCCATCGAAGGTCAAGGAGCTGAATATCCATCGCCGAGTTCAAACGTGGTTTTTCAATGAGGGACAGGCGGTTTTTTGCTTCAAGATAATCCGGGTTGCTGGGATCTAACGTGATGGCCTGGGAAACTTCACGGAGCGCTTCGGATTTTTTGAATTGTTTTTCCAAAATCAAACCAAGCGCAAAATGCCAGGCAGCTTCATTGTTCTTAAGATGAATGGCCGCCTTGAGCGCTTCCTCCGCAAAATGAAACTCTCCGTTTCGAGCATGGGCAACCCCAAGAAAATAATAGGTTTTCCCATCACTCTGTTCAATCCGGATACAATCCTTCAGAAACGGAATTGCCTCGGCAAATTTGGCCTGGTTGACCAGATGCACACCTAAATTCCTCAAATATCGGGCATTGCCTGGGTCGAGTCGTACGGCTTCCCGGAGGTTGACTTCGGCCTCCTGCTGTTTCCCTAATTGGGCCTGACATTCACCGAGGTGATTGTAAACTGAAGCATAGCGTGGGGAGAGCCGGGTGGCTGCCAGAAATGAGCCTTCTGCCAGATCAAACTGGTTGTTTTCCTTTTGTTTGACCCCAAGTTGTTGATACCACAGCAGGAGTGCTTCCTGGTACTCAGGGTTCACCGGGTCCAGTTCGGCGGCTCGCTTGCCTGATTCAATGGCACCGACCAGGTTTCCCTGATTCGCCAGGAGGGTTGCCAGTTCTATATGAACGACCGGTCGGTTTGGATCAAGTGCAATTGAGGCTTTGACATCTTCACTGGCAGCCGAAAAATCCTGCCGGTCTTTTTTGGCCAATCCGCGTTGAAAATATGCCTGAGCCAGGGCTACATTGAGTTGCGATTTAAGCGCCGGATTGAATTCGCGAGCCTGGTACATATCCTTGATTGCCCCATCATAGTCACCCTGAATGAGTTTGTTCATTCCGCGATCAATCACGGATTGGCTGGTTTTCTTCGTTTTTTTGGAACTGGCAGCAGATGGCTCAAGCTCAGCGGTAAGCAAAAATTGTCCTCGGGGCTGAATCTGAACCTTTTTGTGAAACACCGAATATTCAGGATGGCGCACTTCGACCATATACACACCTGGTTCAAGTGATAACTGCTGGGTCAGATCCCCAGATTTGAGGAAATTGCCATTCAGGATTTTTTTTCCAGTGGCGGCGGAAGTAATGGTATAGGTGGCCCCATCTACAGATACCGTTAACGCCAGCGAACCCATTTCAACTGCGGGGGTGGTGGTTCTGCGGCGCGACAGGTATGGGCGTGAAGACTCGCTTGAGGTGGAATCAGCCGGGGGGGATGTCGTCGAAGCCGCCGTGTCTTTCGAGTTTCCAGTATTGCCTGGAACAACGGGATGTGGTTGCAGCACCGCGTTGAGTGCCACCTTGCCACCGGCGACAATCTGTACCTGCTGGCTAAATGGTTCAAAATCAGGGTGTTGAATCTTGGTATACGCGATAAAACATAGAAAATTGCT
>DAOQNB010001041.1:0-2434 GCA_035335845.1 Acidobacteriota bacterium
CCCAGCGCCGATGGTACGCCGGACGGAACACAAAAGGTAGTTGTGTTACGCCCAGCAGCCTTCTCACTTGGAAATAATCCCATTGTATTTAGCTTTGGAGGTATGGTGTTTAGCCCAAGCGGGAACCTGCTCGTCAATCTGTGTGCGAAAGATGCTGATGGAATAACCACTGGTGGGATATATGTGTTTGCGGATAATGACGGAGACGGAATCCCAGATGATCAGAATCCACCATCCACCTTCGCGGCATTGACAGAAGATAATTTTTTGAATCTGATCCTGGCAGCCAGCATTGTGCCTATGGAGGATGGCAAGATTGGAGTTCTCGGCACACAATTCTTTGCTGATACCACCATGGATATTTTTGTTTACTCTGATGCCAATGGGGATGATGAGTCCGATGATGCTGGAACACGGATTTTTTCTTCAAATCGGACTTTCCCTGGAGATACCCTGATTTATGGTGAAGGGTCGTCAGGGTATTTGGTCAACCGAATGACTGGAGCTGGTGATAAATTTATTTTTTCATTCATTGATTTTCGGAGTACTGGACCAGCGGGTTCGGGATTAGCTTCGATTCCTCTGAGTGGCGGAACCGCCACCAAAGCCCTCGATGTCAGTGATCCATCTGGAGAGATTGTTATCTGCGTGGCAAATTCAGCCGCAGGTAGCTCTGATACTGTACCGCCAACTGTCCAGGTGACCTCACCCAATGGTGGAGAAACCTTCCAGAGCGGCACCGAACTGTCAATTAGCTGGACCTCAAGCGATGACAAAGGGGTTGCCGCACACGACATTGCCTTATCAAATGATGGCGGCGGGGCGTTCCCATTTGTGGTTGCCACCGGACTGGCGGGTTCGGCTCAATCCTTTAGTTACCCAATTCCTGGGGCGCTCGAAACTCCCAATGCCCGGATTCAGGTTACAGCCAAAGATGCGGGTGGGAATGTCGCTTCAGACACCAGCGATAGTGATTTTGTGATCCAGATTGGTTCCAGTGCTGATACCCAGCCACCAAGCGTGACCGTGACCGCGCCGACGGCGGGTGCCACCCTCAATGGCGGGCGATCTGCCACGGTGAGCTTTACTTCAACTGACAATGTGGGTGTTATTTCACACACCATCGCGTTTGCCTCAGACGGCACGACCTTTGGAACAACTCTGGTGACTGGCTTACCAGGCAGTGCTTCGTCCTTTGATTTTACAGTGCCCAATCAGGCGACAACCACGGGTGTGATTCGGGTGCGTGCTTTTGATGGGGCTGGGAACAATGGTGACGGGTTGAGCGGTGCCTTTACGATTGCTTCTGACACCGTCAAACCAACGGTGACCGTGACCTCACCTGGGGCGAGCACCAAGAAGGTCAAGCGCGGCGACCCGATCAACGTGGCCTGGACTTCAACCGACAACGGAACGATTGCCAAACACGACGTGTTGCTGTCAACCGACGATGGGGCCACGTTTGGAACCTCACTCGCAACGGGACTGGCTGGAACGGCGCAATCGTTTACAGCCACGGCCCCAAGCTCGAAAGTCAAGAAAGCGATCATCAAGGTGATTGCCACCGATGCGGCTGGGAATGCTGGTGAAGGTCTCTCGACCAAATTTAAGGTCAAGTAACTCGGTAGTGTTTTCGCAAACCGGCAGGATCTCTCTGCATCAATTCCATAGAGAGGGGTCCAGGAAAGCCTAAATCCCGGTGGAATTTGTATTGGTACAGAATACAACTCCCAACAGAAAAAGAGGTTGCAAGCAAAATCTGCTCGCAACCTCTTTACCTTTTTTGCTACTCTTCAAAAACGTCCTCAAACACCCTTTTCGGTTCAGTGTCTGAACCAGTTCACTCTAAATTCAAATCAAACTACAACCACGCCTTCGCTTTTTTGTTGAGAAGTTAACGCATAACCTCGACGTCCAAACCTCATTGCTAGTTTCCGATTGGGGCTCACCCTGACAGGCGGATGACTGGCAAGTGAGGGAAAGCGATGAAGTGTCTCACCAAGGAGGATTTTTCCCGATGAGATTTCAAACGACAACACAAGTTGAGAGAGGAGTTCAGTCCCAGTCAGGGTTCAAAGTACGTGTCCTGACTGGTGTTCTGGGCATGTTTGTCCTCCTCATCCCAATGCTGTTGGGGCAATTCGGATCAAGCGCCCACACTGGCTTGACCCAAACGCCAAAAGAAGTGGAATTGCCGCAGAATTATCAGTTCACGCATTCGCTGGCTCAGCCTCAGTTGGTCAATATGGCGCAATTGCGTGCTGGCGCAGCCGCCAAAAAAGTGACGGCGGGGCCGAAAGCCATTCAGGCTGGAACGGCGTTGAGCAAAGTGACCTTCTATGGGAATGGTGCCACCACCGTCCTTGCGGCGGCTGACACCAACGATGATAAAGTTCCAGATGGAAGCGCTCGCGAAACATTTACCGCCGGTGAT
>DAOQNB010001042.1:0-2427 GCA_035335845.1 Acidobacteriota bacterium
CCTTTGCCCAGGCCATCACCGAAGCCGCCAAAAATGCCGAACGGGCACTGGTCGTGGCGTCAATCCCGGCTTCCCGCATCGAAGTCGGCGGCGAAAACGGAGAACTCGCCCTCGGCATGCTCAAAAATGTCTTTGAACGCGTCGGCAAACCCTGGCGACCAGCCACCGGCGACGAAGGCTTTGAAATTGTCCGCCGCCGTTTGTTTGAACCAATCAAAAGTAATGAAGCTTATGTCTATCGCGATGCGGTCGTCCAATCTTTTGCCAAACTGTACCGCGAACAACAGGCCGAATTTCCGTCCGGGTGCAGCGAAAAAACCTATGAACGCGAACTGGAAGCGGCCTACCCGATTCATCCGGAATTGTTTCGGCGTTTGTACGACGACTGGTCAACGCTCGATAAATTTCAGCGGACGCGTGGCGTGTTGCGGCTGCTGGCCAAGGTGATTCACCGGCTGTGGGAAGGCCAGGATGCCGGGTTGATGATTCTCCCGTTTTCGGTTGCCATGGATGACGGCGCCGTCAAATCAGAACTCACGCGATATCTCGAAGACGTCTGGGAACCGATCATTTCCCAGGATATTGATGGCGAAAACTCGCTCCCGCTTGAAATTGACCGTGCCAATCCGACCCTTGGACGGCTGTCAGCCTGCCGGCGGGTGACCCGAACGCTCTATATCGGCACGGCACCAGGTGCCGAGAACAAAAATCCGGGGATTGATGATCGGCGGGTCCGCCTGGGCTGTGTCCAGCCGGGAGAAACCATCGCGACCTTTACCGATGCGCTCCGGCGGGTCAGTGATAAAGCCAAGTATATTCATCAAGACGGCAACCGGTATTGGGTTTCCACCAAACCCAACCTCAACCGGATGGCCGAAGATCGGGCGAGCAACTTCCGCCGTGAATCCGAAACCCTGTATGCCGAAATTGCGCGCCGGTTGATGGCCGAGCAGAAAGCACGCGGTGATTTTGCCGCCGTGCACCCCTGTCCGGAAACGCCCGGAGATGTGCCGGATGATCCAGAAGCGCGGCTGGTGATTTTGCCGCCCCAATTTACCCACCGCAAAGGCCAAACCGAGAGTTCGGCGCTCAAAACGGCTCAGCAATTTCTGGAATTCAAAGGCAGCGGCCCCCGGCTGGAACGCAATACACTGGTGTTTCTGGTGGCAGATGAACGGGAACGGGATGCGTTGCTGGATGGGGTCGCGCAGTTTCTGGCCTGGAAATCCATTGACGACGAAAACGAAGCCCTGAATCTGGACGCTTTTCAACGCAATCAATGTCGAACCAAACGAATTGACAGCGATAAAACGGTTGACCTGCGGATTGCCGCCACCTGGATTCATGTCCTGGTTCCAACCCAACCGACGCCAACTGAATCCATTGTGTGGGACGAGATCAAAGTGACCGGCGATAGTGGCCTGGCGCAACGGACCAGCAGCAAATTGAAACAGGAAGAAGTTTTGATCACTGAAATGGGAGGCATTCCATTGCAGATGGCACTGAATCGGTATTTGTGGACCGACAAAGATCACGTCAGCGTGGGACTGCTGACCCAGTGGTTTTTCCGGTATCTGTATCTTCCGCGCGTGAAAAACGCCGCTGTTCTTGTCGAAGCCGTTAAAAATGGGGTTGCGCAAATGTACCTGGATGAAACATTTGCGATTGCGTCGGGTTACGATGAAGCTCAAAAACGTTACATTGGCCTGACCTACACCAAATCTGCCACGGTTTTTGTTGATCGCAGCACCCTGGTGGTCAAGCCAGCGGTGGCAAAACTGCAAATCGAAGCCGAAACCCGCCAGCAACCGGATCCTGAAGTCGTGGAACCCTCAACCAGAGAAGTGATTCACCAGTCAGGTCCAGGCAAGAGTCTCAGCCCCAGTCCAGGCAGAACAGAACTGAAAGCACCCGCTCCGCCAGGACCGCCGACGGTGTTTATCGGTTCGGTTCGGCTCAACGACCAGCGCATTGGCCGCGATGCCGGACGCATTGCCGAAGAGGTCATCCAGCACCTTTCCACGCTGCCAGGGGCCGAAATCGAAGTCACCATGGAAATCAAAGTCCATGTTTCCGGCGGCATCAAAGAACAGGTCGTGCGAACCGTCACCGAAAACTGCAACACGCTCAAAATCCAGCATCCTTTTGAACGCGATTGAGCCCCAACCCTGGACCCAAATTGGTATCGGGTTTGTTGTGGGGGCAATGACTTTTAATTTCAAGCGTTTTGAGGCCATTTGGAGTCCCGCCGCTTGCGGATTCGCTTTTCCCAGGTGCTCAACACATATTTGTGGTACTCATCCAGATTGGCGGGAAGCTCGTTGTCTTTTTGTTGCTGGATGAGCAGATCAATCTCAGTGGTGAAATAATTGAAGCTTTTGATGGGCTGTTTGGCCGTGTTGCCCAGCAGTTTTTTGTCAACAGTGG
>DAOQNB010001043.1:0-2425 GCA_035335845.1 Acidobacteriota bacterium
CCCGCCGGATTGAAACGCTTAACCTCGGAGTGGCAGGTGTTTATAACTTCACGGCTGAAGAATTGCTGCTTGATTTGCGCCGGGCCACGGTGCTCCGAGCCATTTACAGCGAGCGCCAGTTGCTGGAACGCATGGTTGAGTTTTGGAGCGATCATTTCAATATCTATGGCGAAAAGGAAAGCTGTGGGCAATTAAAAGTCGTTGATGACCGTGAAGTTATCCGCCGGCATGCGCTTGGGAATTTTCGTGACTTATTGAGAGCCAGCGCCACCAGCCCGGCCATGCTGGTGTATCTGGACGGAAATGCCAATGTGGCGGCGCACCCCAATGAAAACTATGCCCGCGAGTTGCTCGAACTCCATACCCTCGGTGTTGATGGTGGGTATTCGCAACACGACGTTCAGGAAGCTGCCCGTGCCTTGACCGGATGGAAAGTCAGAGATCGGTTTCGTCGTGGCCAGGTTGTGCTTAACACCGAATCCCATGACTCGCAGCCCAAGCGGGTACTGGGCCAGCTTCTTGAAGGGGAAGCCACCTCCGAACTGGAACAACTGCTGGACGTGGTTTGTCGTCACCCGTCCACAGCCACCTTTCTGGCCAAAAAACTCTGTCGTCGGTTTGTCAGTGACCAGCCATCCAACCAACTCGTCAGTCAGGTAGCCAGGGTATTTACTGAATCTCAAGGTGATATCCGAAGCATGCTGCGAGTGATCTTCCGATCTGATGAATTTCGTCAGTTCCAGCCCAGGTTCAAACGCCCATTGACTTATGCCATGTCGGCACTCCGACTGTTGAATGCGGAATGTGACGGAGGACCTGGAATCCAGCATCAGCTTGAAATGCTCGGGCAATTGCCTTTTGCCTGGCCAACTCCAAATGGATTCCCTGAAGGTGAAGGCCACTGGGCATCCAGTCTTCTCCCACGCTGGAATTTTGCCTGTGCGCTGACATCGGGAACCCTGGATGGCACGGGGCTTGACCTCGATCAAATTGGCGATCAGGTCTTTTTGCACGTCCCCTATGCCATTGGGCGAACACTCACGGCTGCCGAAAGCGATGCGTTTTCAAAACTCAATGCCCCATCTGAACAACTGGCGTTGGTGTTGTGCCTGCCAGAATTTCAATATCAGTAATCTTGTCAAAGCGGCGTCAAGTGGGCCGCACTCCGAAAAATTATGGACCATTCAATTTTGCTGCTCATCAATTTGCGAGGTGGTGCGGATGGGCTCAATATGCTCATTCCGTATCGTGAAGACCATTACTTTCGGTCACGCCCAACCCTGGCTATTCCCAAACCAGGGGAGGCCGGGAAATCAGCCCTTGAATTGAATCAGCAATGGGCGATTCATCCGGCATTGGAACCGCTGATGGAACTCTATCTCCGCCAGGATCTCGCTTTTGTCCAGGCGGTTGGTTGGCCAGGAACCTCACACTCACACTTTGAAGCCTGGGATGACATCGAAGCTGGTGGTCTGGGTGAGCAGCGACCCATAAATGGCTGGTTAGCCAGGTTTTTACAGGCAATGCCAGAAACAGGCGATTCGGCTTTGCGCGGTGTTGCCTTGAGTGACAAAGTTCCACGAGTTTTATCGGGTGCTTCTGGGGTTTCTGCGCTGCAATCCTTCGATGAGTTTCAACTGGCAACGGCCCGGAAAGAAGAGATGTCCAGTGCTTTGAGACTACTCTATCAGACCTCTCCGCTCTCAGTCGGGAAGTTTGGCGTTCAGACACTCAATGCCATCCAGCGGTTTGATGCGATTGGTAACACCGGAACTCTCAACCCGGCATCAGTTGGCTATCCAAACACTCGCTTTGGAGCGCATTTATATACCGTAGACCAGTTGATTCGAGCCGGGGTTGGCCTCAAGGTCGCCTGTGTTGATTTAGACGGTTGGGATACTCATTTTGCTCAGGGCGCAACTGACGGGTTGATGGCGAACTTGATGACCCAACTGGCGACGGGAATCCGGGTTTTCTTTGATCGGCTGGGAGACCTGAAATCCCAGGTAACAATGGTGGTGATGACTGAATTTGGACGGCGGGTTGAAGAAAATGCCAGTGGCGGAACCGACCACGGCGCCGGCGGCGTGATGCTGATTGGTGGAGGTCGAGTCAAAGGCGGAAAAGTCTATGGAAACTGGCCCGGTGTGGCCCCAGATCAACTCAGTGGCCCCGGAGACGTCAAACTCACAACCGATTTTCGACAGATTCTTGGTGAACTTGTCGCCAGTATTGCCGGAGAAGGTGGGCTGGCAAAAATTTTTCCTGGCTTTCGGTTTTCAACACCAGTTTTAGAATTGAGAATGAAGAATTGAGAATGAAGAATTGAGAATGAAGAATGAAGAAACAATTCAGGTTCTGTTGACATTCCTTCGCCGCGTAGCGGTGGCTGACTTGAGACCGGTGCTTGAGCGCCGGGAAAAAT
>DAOQNB010001044.1:0-2424 GCA_035335845.1 Acidobacteriota bacterium
CGGTCAAAGTGGTATCCAGATCAAGAATGGAAGGCAACGCATTGATCGGAATAGCGTTTGCCTCACTCAACGAGACCTGGAACCAGTCGCCCCCGCGCTTTCCAGTCTGGCCCTGGCGGACATAATCAATCAGCACGTGACGCATGATCCGGGCAGCCGTGGCAAAAAAGTGGATCCGGTCATGCCAGGATATATTCTGACAATCAATCAATTTGAAAAAGGCTTCGTGAACCAGCGCTGTCGGGTTCAGCGTCTGGTCTGAGTTGCTACTGTAGAGCACCCGATGAGCAATGGCTCGCAATTCGGTATAGACGGCCTGGATAAGCTGGTCAAAGGCTTGCTGGTTCCCAGCCGACCATTCCTGCAAGAGACGGGTTAAGTCAGGTTCTTTTGCGGCATTCATAAGATAGACATGGAAACAGGGAAAAATATGAATCTAACTGCGGGGGAGCTGACGGCCTGCCCTGGCTCATTCCTACACAGGAACATGGAAGAAATCAAGCACTTCTTCTGAACCATTCGCACACTTTTTGGGCTTACGATTGAAAATTTGATGCCCACAGAATTTCCTCTTCATCATCAACATTCATTAACCTGAAATTCATCAACACGTTGATAGAGCTTTTTAACTTTCTTGCATGCAAAGAGGCGATAGATGAAAAATCATCTATCGCCTCTGGTTTTAACTTACAAAATTGAACTCACCACATTATTCAACCCGTCGCATTCACTATGGAGCAACAAACACAAACGGAGTCGAAGTCACATTGTTTGGGTTCTGAACCACCAGCATCGCGGAGGTGCCTTTGGGCAAAAGTTGCGAAATCGAACGGCCTCCGGGTGTACTGCGGGCACTGTTTCGTACAATCACGTTCTTTTGGCTGACGGTCAGGTCAAACGTTTCCACCGCTCCGTTGACGGTCACCTGCAATTTTGCTCCAGGCATAATATTTGAACCAGCAATCGGAAACACAAGCTTTCCAGTCGCTTTGAGCTTTGGTGTTGGAACAATGACGGGTGGTGGCGCAATAGTAAAATTGGCTGAACTGCTCGCCTGCCCTTCATTTCCAGACGCATCTCGGATCACGATTTGAACGCGGGCGGTGCTGGTGTTAATGCCCGCCGGAACGTCCCAGCGCAGGGTTCGAACTTCCGGTGCCAACCCTGTCATAATCATGGTTGGGAAAGTCGCACCCCCGTCGGTTGAAAGCCGGAGTTCCTGACTCGTAATGCTCAGATTGTCGGTTGCGGTCCATTCAATTGTCTCGAAAGCCCGTCCAGCGGCAATGGCTTCCCCGCCATTCGGTCGGATGATGGTTCCAGACGGGGCCACGGTATCAAGCAGCATGAACGAGGTACTCCCCGTGTTATTGGTTTCCGAGACTTCAGCCACTGCGTTTCCAGAATCGGCAATCACGCCAATAAACTTCATTCCCAAACTGGTTTGATTCGTCGGAATCACAACCGTGACACTGATCGGCACCGTTTGATTTGGAGGCAATGGACCAACCGACCGGCTGACCAGGATCACATCTTCACCGCTCCGAATGGTGGCATCGTTTGAAAAGACAATGTCGTGTGAAGCATTCCCGGCAGCCACTGGTCCCTGGTTGCGGATGATCAGGTTAATTGAAACCGTGGCGCCAGGAGCAACACTGGTCGGTGAAACGATGACCGAATCAACCACCAGGTCAGGTTGCCCCGTGATTGAAAATGCATTGGACGCGGTGTTGTTGGTTTCGTCCATTTCGTCAATCTGCCCGTTTGGATCAAGAATCACGCCCAGGAAATAATTTCCTACGATCAATGTCCCAGGAATCGTCACCGTGGTGGTTGCTGGAAGCGAGGTATTTGGGGCAACCGACTGGATGGTGGTCATTCCAACCAGCGTGTCTCCGACCGTAATCGTTGAATCGGTCGAGAGATAAATCTGGGCAAGGGAGGTACTGACAACCGCGCCGCCACGGTTTGTCGCATTAAAGCTCACCGAAACCGTCGAGCCTGGGGTTCCCGAAGTTGTTGAAAGTGAAAGATTGGTGACAGCCAAATCAGGTTTTGGAAGCAACACATTCAATCCGATTGAAGCTGTATTGTTGGCTTCATTCCCTTCGGTAACCGCGTTTTGGGAATCAGCTATCACGGCGATAAATCGCGACCCAATTACGGCGCCGGCAGGAATTGTCACGGAATTGGTTGGGAAATTTGAGGTTCCCGAGGCGGCCAGACCGGCCACGCTGACTCGGGCCAGTACCTGATCACTGGCATCAATCGTGGCATCAGACGAATACACAATGGCCGCACTACTGGCGCCAGCCGAGACGATGCCCTGGTTGCGGATTGAAAAACTCACATTGATGGTGCCACCAATTGGGGCTGAAGCAGGTGAAATGGTCAGATTTTGTACCACAAGGTCGGCGGCTCCGG
>DAOQNB010001045.1:0-2413 GCA_035335845.1 Acidobacteriota bacterium
AAGCACTAAGCACCAAGCACTAAGCACCAAGCACCAAGCACCAAGCACCAAGCACCATTGTAACTCAGGAACTTGCAGATTCAACCGGTGGAAATTCAACGCCTTCAAAGATATCTGTCAGCGCAAAACGGCCCTCGATGGAAGCCAGCTCGAAACTGTTTTCAAGACCGGAAATGATGTACATCTGCCAGTTTCCATCATCGGTGCGAGTAAAGAGCGTGACGGTTGGCGACTCCTGAGCAATGACCACATATTCCCGCAAACTGGGAATTTCCTGATATGCCCTCCGTTTGACGTTTAAATCATGATCAACCGAATCGGGCGAGAGAACTTCCACTAAAATGGTTGGATTGACCAGGGTATCAAAACCACTGACTTTTTCTCCCTGGATGTCTCCGCAGACAACGCTGGCATCCGCGTAACGATACGGAGGCAGGGATGGAACTTTGATCGGTTGGTCAGCCGTGAACGGGCGGCATTGTTTTCTTTTTTCCTTCAAATGATTCGCCAATAATAAGAAAACATTTCCAGAAATTGTGCTGTGGGCAAAACTTCCGCCGCTCATGCAGATAATTTCACCATCCCAGTACTCATAGCGGCTCATGCCGACTCGTTCAATCGCAAAATATTCTTCAAGTGTGTAGAGCGTGATTCGGGGAATTCTGGCTGATGACATACATGGTCCTCACTTTCAAACCTTCATGGTTCACCAACTTTTGATCAGGTTTCAAGAATCAACCGACGCAGAAGTTCCACAGGTGGCTCACCGTGGGCCAGGACCTGATTGTGGAAGTCGCCCAGTGAAAAGTTACTTCCCTGCTGACGGCGAAACTCTTCGAGCAACGACTGGAATTGCCATTTTCCCCAACTGTAAACCAAAACAAACGGGTCACGCATATAACGATGAGCTTCCATTCGAGCCAGCACTGGTTCCTGCCAGACTTCCTTTTGTAAAAAGGCTTCAGCTTCAGCCACGGTCATGCCTTCGGTGTGCATCCGGGTGGCCACAATCACCCGGCCAATTCGGAGCAGCGAATCAAACTCTTGAAATAAAAACAATTGTGGATCGTCGTCCCAAAAACCCTGCTCCGCCATCATTTGTTCGCAGTAATGGGCCCAGCCTTCGACAAAGGTCATACTGCTAAAGGATTTGCGAACGGCTGACGGCGTCAAAGCCCAGTGCAACCCCTGGATGAAATGCCCCGGATAGGCTTCGTGGACAATCGTGGTTTGGCGCATCAGACGGCTGTGAGCGCGTAACATTTCAGCCTGCTCATTTGAACAGGCTTTGGGGTCCGGAAGCGTCACAAAAAAGAAACTTGGTAATTCAGCTTTTTCAAATGGACCGGTGCGCTCAATCGCAGCAATGGTGATGTCACGCAAAAACGGTGGCATTTCCTCCATCCGCAACTCACCCGGCGGCACATCCACCAGTTTTTGATCCAGAATGAACTGTCGAGCGGCACCGAGTTCGTGGGCATAGGCCGGAAGCACGTCGTGAACCGTCGGCTGGTCGCGTTCCGAGAGATGTTTGACACATTCCCACACCGTTTCGCAGGAACCAATTCGAGCCACCAGCTCGTGCATTCGCGCCTGGGTCTGACGGAGTTTTTCAGTGGCAACCGCGACAATTTCCTCAACCGACGTGGTGATGTGTTCTTCGGCCCGAAGTTTGGCAGCAAAGACATCGCGCCCCAGCGCAAAACTGCCTGAGCTTCGAGGTCGAACGCTGGTTTCAAGCCAGGTGAGCAGATCCCGATAGAGGTCCACCACCTGATCGTTGGCATCATACCCCTGACGCCGTAACTGCGAGTCAGAGACATTGTCCAGGACTCGGGTTACATCGTGCTCAAAAAACCACAGGCCGCCATCAAATTCAGTTAAGGCAGCTTCCACAAACGAATGTGGAATACCAACCAGCGGTTGTAACCCCGATGCGTGAAGTGGCAAGGCTGGCGGGTCACTCAGTTCAGCTTCAAGGTGCTGCCGGCCAAGGTTCAGGAGTGCGGGAATCTGGCGCAACCGGGCAATAAAGGCGTGGGCACGTTCATCAAGCGGTGCATAGGGGCGGGTGATCAATCCGTGAATCGAGCGCGTCGCCAGATCATTGTAAAAGCATGGGTCACGCCGCCAGACCCGCAACACGTCCAGATCAAGCTGCCGGGCAAAGATTTTGTTGGACACAATGGTGTGATCGACCTGCCGATGGGTGTCCAGCGATTCAATCGGAATCGCGGCCAGCTCCTGACGGGCTGATTCTAACCAGGCACGCTGAATCTCAATCGCGCGGGTTGACAGGTCATCCAGTTGAGTATTGAAGTCATGATGCCCGAGCAGCGTGGCATTGACCGGATGAAACCGGTTGTATTCATTCAAAAAACGACTGACAAACTGGTCAAAAACATTCATTAGG
>DAOQNB010001046.1:0-2404 GCA_035335845.1 Acidobacteriota bacterium
TGACTGGTCCTGATTTTCCATTTTTTGCTGAATCCCAGAGGTGAGGTTTGTGGTACTTCACTATAGAACAGAATGAAGAATGAAGAATGAAGAATTGAGAATTGAGAATGCCATGAAACTACTTTATCAATTTGAGTTATGAGGTCTTTCGACGTATTTGGCTCTCCCGCTAAGACCTGGGTGACTGCCTGTAATCTGATGACTAACCTTGGGTTACAGTTTTTTCCTGGTGACTTTTTAACATATTTTCTTCATTCTTCATTCTCAATTCTTCATTCTTTATTCTTCATTCTTCATTCTGTATGGCTTCCGAACTCCGTTTCCTTTTTCCAACCACGGCCAGCGACCTTCAGGTCGTTCGAGCCGTGCTGGACGGAAAGGTTGAAGCCTTCGGGGTCCTCGTCGAGCGGTATCAATCGCGGGTGTTTAATCTCGTCAACCGAATGGTTGGCAATCGCGCCGATGCCGAAGATCTCTCGCAGGAGATTTTCTGCAAGCTCTATCAAAATTTGCATCGCTATGATCAAAGCCAACCGCTTCAGAACTGGCTCTTACGGATTGCCAGCAATCACACGATTAACTTCCTCAATCAACGTCGGTTACCAACCACGCCGATTGACCGCGAAGATTCCCAGGGTGAGATTCACCCGCTCCAACTGCCTGATCATGCCCCAACACCGATTTCAAACCTGGAGCGCCGTCAACTTGGCGAATCTTTACTCGACGCGCTCCAAAAACTTCCGGAAACCTATCGCCTGGTGTTCATTTTGAAATACCTCGATGATTTGACCGCCGAAGACATCGCCGAAATTGTTGGTTCGCCGCGCAATACGGTGAAAACCTGGATTTTTCGCGCTCGTGACCTTCTCCGAGCCGAGCTGGAAAAATCTAACCAGCTATGATGTCAGTACCACCTGCGTTAGCGGGTGGGATTTGAGCCAGCGAGATAGTGTCAGTACCACCTGCGTTAGCGGGTGGGATTTGAGCCAGTGAGATGTTGTTGTATGAACTGCCCTGACGCCCGCGAATACCTGAGTCTGATTGAACTTGACGGAGACCGTGCCAGCGCATCGCTCCCCACGCGGGTGATTGCCGAAGCCCAGGTCCATTTGCGGGCCTGTCCAGAGTGCCAGTCCTGGCAGGTAAAAAACCAGCGGCTGGAAGCAGCGTTGCGGCAAATTCCACCAGAGCCTCCACCTTCAACACTCACCATAGATGTTATGGATCAAATCAGATTGCTGGCTGAGAAAACACCAGTTCGAGAGGCAGTCACACAACTTCAACGGCCTAAAACCTTTGGAAAGTGGTGGTTCAAGCCTGGATTCCTGGCCCAGGGGCTCGCTGCCGCTGCGACAATCCTGTTTGTGTTTACGCCAGCCGGAACAGTCTTTCTCACTGGGCTGAGTCAGTTGATACAGGGCTCTGGACCATCCCAGGTTGCTGGGAACCAGCCTTCCCTCTCTGATGGAATTGGTGAGACGTTTGCCAACATTGCCGGCCAGCTTCATTTTTCAGACTCATTGATAATTCTGGCCATTGTGGCGGTGGCCGTTCTGGGAAACAGCCTGTTGATCGCACTCAAGAAAAGAAAGTCAAACTAAAACCATGAGGGTTCAGGGTTCAGGGTTTTTGGGTTTTTGGGAAGGATGAAGGATAAAAAAACCCTCTGTCACCTTGTCACCTTGTCACCTGTCAGTTGGTCATCTGGTCAGGATTTGGGGTTCGGGGTTTAAGGGAAAGGAACCATCATGAAAGGACTTGAATTGCTTCTATTGTCAGTGTTGATCCTGCTTTCCGGGTGTGGGCTCACCGGCGCGGTCTTGATGGCACGACTGTACCTCCGTCAAAGCATTGAACAACTCGACAAAACCGCAATCAATCGGTCAGGGATATATCAATTTTTTGTCGGCCTGTTTAATTTTATTTTGTTGATGACCGTAGCCATCGTTTTGGCTCAAATTCCAGCCTTGCGGATTCTGGCGCTTTTGATCCTTTTCGCCATGACGTGGCTGACCTTCCTTGGACTGACTACCCGGATGCGCCTGATCGGCCTGGACGTGATGCTCTTGCACAAAACTCCACGCGCTTCTGAGATCATCCAGGTGCTGGTTGGAGGCGCCATCGTCACCATTGTTGCTGCAACTCCACTTTTAGGAATATGCTTTGCAGGCATCATGCTGATACAGAGTTTTGGGACCGGCTTACTCTGGCTTGTCACTCGACGCAAACACCAGCCTGGCGAATCTGATCTTACGGCCCCAATTCGTCCACCAGAAACGAAGATCTCAGGCTGAAGACTTCGGGCTTGGGGCTGAGGGCTGAAGAAGGCGGGATGAAGACTTCAGGCGTAGGGTATTGAACCCATTTTCTTCAGCCCCGAGCTTGCGAGTCTTCAGCCCCAAGC
>DAOQNB010001047.1:0-2399 GCA_035335845.1 Acidobacteriota bacterium
TTCAGCCCGATGTTTTCAGCCCGATGTTTTCAGCCCGATGCCTTCAGCCCAATTTCCTCACAGCCTATGCGTAAATTCCGAGCGTCCATTCAAATTTCAGACACACCCAATGAGCGGTGCCTCGGCCAGCCGACACGGGGAAAAACCGCGCCCAATCGGCTGCGGCAGACAGACGTCTTCCTGGCGATTGCTTTTCCTGGAATCATCCAGACCAGGAACTGCCGCTATGTTGATCTTGGCTATGGTGAATCACCAATTACGACTCTTGAAACCTGGGAACGCCTGCAAAAAATCAATCCTTCGATTCAGGTTCTCGGGGTTGAAATTGACCCCAATCGGGTGACTGATGCCCGGCCTTTCACCCAGGAAAATCTGGAGTTTCGTCTCGGAGGATTTAACCTGCCGGTGGCACCAGATGAACGGGTCAATGTGATCCGGGTTTTTAATGTGCTCCGGCAATATGAAGAGGCTGACGTTGAGATTGCACTCCAGACACTTGGCCAGTCACTGGCGCCAGGCGGGCTCATCCTTGAAGGAACCTGTGACCCAACTGGACGCTTTATGGCATTTCAACTCTTCCGGAAAAGGAACGCTGGTGACATTGACCACATCGGCCTGGTGTTTGCCCCGCGGCTACGAAGTGAATTTTATCCGCGCCAGTTGCAATCCATTCTGCCCAAAAGCCTGATTCATCATGCTGAGCCCGGAGGTGCCGTTGACCAATTTTTTTCACGCTGGCATATCTGCTGGCAGGCGGCACGCGCCCAATTTCCAGGGCAGGCTCAAAAACAGATTTTTGCCCAGGCGGCACTGAGATTAAAAGAAATTTACGGCTATCACCTTGATCAACGGCTCACGCTGCTCAAACGCGGGTTTCTGGTGCTTTCCCAAAAACACTTTTAACCACGCAATACACCAAAAAAATCAAATTCCAAAACTCCCGGAAGCAACCAAATTAACCGTGCGTTCAGGTACGATGTGCTAGGGTGAGAGGTACCGGGAGATGGTCTCTCGGGTATACGTACCTGCCTCTTAGCGGGTACTGGAGGTCAATATGAAAAAAGTTGTTATTTTCTCAATTCTTGTCGCCTGTGTATTGATTGTTTGTGGACTCAGATCTAAAGCCCAAACACCTGTCACCACCGAGCAGCCGATCCGTGAAGCGCTTATTTCAGCAATTGACGATGAGCGCCAGGCCCAGGCGTATTATGCGGCTGTACTTGCGAAATTTGGTCAGGTTCGACCCTACACCCAGCTTGTAAAAGCTGAAGCTCGTCACGAAGAAATTCTGGTCCGGTACTGTGAACAAAACGGCATTGAAGTTCCGGCCAACCAGTGGGCCACGCCCACCATGCCACTTCCAGCCACGCTTGAAGAAGTTCGTCAGCAAAGTCTGACCCGCGAAGTCAAAAATGTCGAAATGTATGACGAATTTCTGAAAACCATCAAAACACCAGCACTGGTCACGATTTTCGAGAATTTGCGAAGTGCATCGCTTGATCACCATATTCCAGCCCTGAAAGGCGAACGCATGGGCAAAGGCCGCGGGACTGGCCGAAACGCTCAGACCTGTCCACTCTCAGGGGATCAGAATTGCTGTGCTGCCAGAAAGTGCAAATGAGAAAGCGCTACGGTATTTTCTGCTTGAAATTTGAGTGAAGCAACGAAAAATGGCAAATCCGAAAGGGGGTTTGCCATTTTTGTTTTGGTGAATGAGCGGAGGTATAATAGTATCAATTATCAGACTCATTTAACTTTCAAGGAAGGAACCCGCCATGGAAACGAAACCTCACTGGGAAAAAATTTATCACACCAAAGCCCCAGATCAGGTGAGCTGGTATCAAATATGCCCCGAACTCTCGCTCAACCTGATTCAGCAAACTGGGGTCAACTCCAGTGCCAGCATCATTGATGTCGGTGGTGGGGCTTCGACTCTGGTTGATTTCCTGCTCCAAAACGGATTTGCCAACCTGACGGTCCTTGATCTTTCAGCCGCTGCCCTTGAGACCTCAAAACGCCGACTTGGAGACCAGGCCCATCAGGTCACCTGGATCGAAGCCGATATCACCCAGGTTCATCTTCCCGAACAGGGCTATGATGTCTGGCACGACCGGGCTGTGTTTCATTTCCTGACCCAGGTCGAAGACCGGCATCGGTATGTTGAACAGGTCAAACAGAGTGTCAAACCCGACGGGTTTGTCATCGTGGCTACTTTCGGCCCGGAAGGCCCGTTACGTTGCAGTGGGCTTGAGATTGTTCGCTATAGCCCGGATGCTCTCCACAGCGAATTTGGCGCTGATTTTCAACTGCTGGAAAGCCGCCAGGAAACCCACCAAACACCGTTTGGATCCGAACAACAGTTCATTTATTGCTTTTGCCGGCGAACTCGATAAAGAATA
>DAOQNB010001048.1:0-2392 GCA_035335845.1 Acidobacteriota bacterium
CCATCGCCCAGGGACGCGAGGCATAGGCGGTCTGCACATCCCACAAGTCCAGGTCGCCATTGAGATGAGAATACTGGATTGGATGCCCTGCCCGGTACATTTCGCGCCACGTCGCGGATTCATCCAGATTGAATTCAAGTGTCACACTCCGAGGTGATACAACGGAAGTTTCAAGAATGTGTGCCTGGAGCGATGAACCTTCAATCTGTAATCGTGCTCCGGCTTTTAAAATCGGCGGGCTGAGCCGGTCTTCGGTGCGTGTTCGCCAGTTTCCTGCGCCCAGGAGAACCGCCAGGAACCGGGTCCCGTGCTGGTGGCAAATCAATCGAATCTCAATCAGTTCCCTGGTTTCAGTCCGGGCAAAAAAGGCGGCAGGCAGCGTAGCCGCATCATTGACGATGACCAGATCGCCAGGATTCAAGAACCTGCCCAGGTCAGCCACTCTGGCATCCGTCCACGACTGGGTTGCTCCATCAATTACCAGGAGCCGATTGTTCAGCGGTTGGCTTCGTGGCCAGCGTGAGGGGTTCATAACACCTCCGAAGCCAGAAACCGGGTTCCACTGGCCATGGACTCAAGGTTTTCCAGGTGGGAAATGATTTTTTGGGCGACAGTTACTGGCGAATCAAGGGTTGCCCGGTCAGCTTCGGGCAGGGCATCTGCGTGCATTTGAGTATCCATTTCACCTGGATCAACACTCAGGACCTTAACTGGTGTTCCGTCAAACTCAGCGGCCCAAATCCGGGTCAGATGATCCAGCGCGGCCTTGCTCACACCGTAAGCGCCCCAGTTTGGATAGGCTGACGTAGCCGCATCGGACGAAATGTTGAGAATGACGCCGCCACCGCGCAAAACCATTGAACCCGCGACGGCTTTGGTCAAACGAAACGGCGCCAGCAGGTTGGTTTCCAGAACCTGGCCAAAATCTTCGCATTCGGTATCCAGCAGCAAGGGCATTGGAAGCGGCCCCAGGGTGCTGGCATTATTGATTAATATATCAACTGGTCCAGCCAGCTCCGCCGCCTGAGCGACAATTGGGTAAATGGCTCGTTTGTCAGCCACATCCGCCTGGATGGCAAACGCAATGCCTCCTCGCTGACGAATGGTTTGAACGGTTTCTTCAAGTGGGGCTGTCGTGCGGGCCACCAGGGCCAGCCGGGCGCCGCGCTCAGCCAGGTGAAAGGCCAGTGCCTGACCGAGTCCCCGGCTGGCACCAGTGATCAAAATTGACTTTCCTGAATAGTTCATACGGTATCTCCTTTGGTGGCCCATACCGTATCAGGTCCTGCCAATAATGAAACTTCCTTGCTAATACACTGTCAAAAGGTTAGTTTCTTGTCATGAATGAACCAACCGACATTTCAGCCAATTTAGCCGCCAACATCAGGCGATTGCGTGAATTGCGCGGAGCAACCCAGGATAAACTCGCCCAACTTTCGGGTCTTCCCCGGCCAACCTGGGCCAATCTTGAATCGGGTTCGGCCAATCCAACCGTTTCGGTGCTGATCAAAGCTGCCGCTGCCCTCCAGGTTTCAGTCGAAGAACTCATCAGCCCACCCCGATCTGAAGGCCGGCTCTATCACGCAACTGAAATTCCAATCAAAAAACGGGAAGGCGTGACGGTGCGCAAACTCCTGCCTGATTCGCTTCAAAATATGGAGCTTGACCGGATGGAGCTTCCGCCCCGGTCACGAATGAGCGGTGTGCCGCATCGTCCCGGCACTCGCGAGTATTTGACCTGTGAAACGGGCCAGGTCGAAATTGCGCTGACGGGTGAAAAATGGATTCTTCAACCCGGCGATGTTTTTGTCTTTCGGGGTGATCAACGTCACTCATATGCCAATCCGGGCGACGAACCGGCGATTGCCTACAGCGTGGTTTTGCTTGGTGTTCAGGGACCGTTTTGAGGTATAGAATTTCGGATAAAGAAACCACGGAATACACGGAATACACAGAAAATAAATCCCAATTCTTCAATAGTTTATGAAATTTCAAGACATAGAAACCCAATAACCTTCAAAGCAGGAGCGAAGAACATGAAATATACTCTATCACCTGGAATCAGCCTTCTGGCTGCGGTTCTGGCTTTTCTCTGTATCATCCCCGAGCCAGTTCGGGCGGCTCAGAAATACGCACCTGTCGTTGGCCGGTGGCAGGCCAAAGTTCAATTTGAAGATACAACTTTGGAATTTGATTTTGAGACGCTTGGGGAAGGGGTGTACGGATATGGAAATGGCTCGATCTTTCTTTTGGAGCCTCAAACCAGACTGGTCGCAACGTACCCGGCAGCGTGGGACAACCATAGTGTTGAAACCATCCATATCAGCGGGGAAATCAGTTTGCCAGCAGTGGCTGGGAAAAAGCGGACACCTGGAACGCTGATTTTGAGAAT
>DAOQNB010001049.1:0-2390 GCA_035335845.1 Acidobacteriota bacterium
TTTTTCATTTCAGTCGTGGGTTTTGACGAACCAAAATCATTTGGGTAATGACAAGACCCGGAACCCGGAACCCGGAACCCGGAACCCTGTTTTATTTAATTTTGAGTTTTGCAACAGAGGCTGCTTCCCCGACATTGCCGAAAGCATCGCTGGCAATGACTTTCACCACACCAAGTTTGGTTTTTGGCAAAGCGTTGGAGACTTCCCAGAGAAAAGACTGTGTGCCTCCTGAAAGGCCAGTCACAACCATCGTGTTGAAATTGACACCGTCGGTGGCATACACAATCGAATGATTGGCCAGTTTCTGGTCGTCCTTTGAATACCAGACAATGGCGACATGTGGATCAGCTTTGCGGTTCACCTTCTTTTTGGAAAAAGCAACATCGGTCACAACCGGCGGTGACGTGTCAGGTTGATTTGTGACCGTGAGGGTACCAGTGGCAGTGTGGACAAGCAGTCCAGAGGTCCCCGTCAAAGTGATCGTGTACCCAGCCACCGGAGTTTCCGATGTGGTTGTCAAGGTCAACATTGCCGCATCACCTGCATTCACAAGGTTTGAAGACAACGCAATTCCAATTGTGGAATCAGCCGGAGTGATATCAGCCGTGAGATTTACCAGTTGAGCAAACCCGGCCTGGGGGCTGGTTTGAATCAAGAAACTGGCGGCGCCACCAGGCAGTAACGCCCGTTCACCTGGATTGAAATTCAAAGCAAAATCAGGGGCAATGGTTTGTTCGACAGTGAGTTTGACATCTACTGAATGAACCAGACTCCCCGACGTACCGGTGACCGTCAGGGTGTATTCATCAAGCGGCGTGTTTCCCGTGGTGGTCACCGTCAACCGGGTGCCATTCCCCGGAGTCACCGCTGAAGCCGAAAAATTCAACCCAATGTTGCTGGTGGCAGGTGTGACTTTGGCGCTGAAATTGACGCTCTGGGTAAAGCCATAGACACCTTCGATACGGACTTCATATTGCGAAGTCGTTCCGGGCGTAATGGTTCGTGGTGTATTGGGTGTGACCGACATGGCGAAATCTCCGGGCAGTTGCACCCGGCGATTGATCCCAGCCAGACTTGTGGGTAAAGGAAAAGAAATCAGGAGCGCCGGCACCATCGCCGCCAGAAAGCCAAGCACAGTGAGACGCACTGACCTGCAAGGAGCAGACATACAAACACCTCCAGTGACGGTGGGACTCACGGAGGTCTCTTTTAGCCAATTGTGAAACAGAAGTCTAGCTGACGCTCCGATTCATAGCATCTGCCGGCATTGGAATATTCCTCAAACCCTGTTTCCTCTGACTTTGTTTCTCCAGTTCAGAAAAGCTCCGATGCTGGGAAGCACCACCGCCAGCACGATGGCCAGATAAGACTGGATAACGTAGGCATATCCAGCTTCCTGAAGAATAACCGGACCAATATGTTGATCGTGAAGCTCGGTTAACCAGCCCAATCCCAAAAGCAAATTGATTGGAAAAACAATGGCCAGCAACCAGGAACGAAACCGGGTCAACCCAAAACCAATAACTGCCAGGGCCGCATAAAAAAGCCAGATTTCGATCAACCCCGGCTCTTTATCCATGACTTCAAAGAAGAAGGCAAAATTGTACATATGAGTTGAACCACCCGGTAGGAGACTCAAAGCTACCTCGATCTTTGAGTGATGGGATAGTTGCTCAGAACTTATCCAGGTCAATAAAAGCACCACTTCGCATATAAGCGGCTTTGGATAGCACTTGAATTGATGGCGGTAGCTGCTCAACCGGAATACTTCGTTGAAACTCCACTTTGACAACCTCGTGATGCCAGGAAATCGGGTTGTGCGAGGTAAACACCAGGATTCCATCGCGAAGAAAGTATTCAGTGTCACCAAATTGCGTGGGTTCTCCGAAATCAGCCGCCAATGCCGCCCGGTCATACGGAAAGGAGTCAGTACTCACTGCAAATCCACCACCTGTGCTGTCCAGATACGCCAGAAAGTAGTCAAAGGCAAAGGCTGAAACGGTTGGCGCCCACATTCCCCGTTTTGCAAAGGTTTCTTCGTCGGCTTCATAATCCAGGAAAAAGGCCATCACTGGCGGATCATCCTTGTCCAGATCCTGAGTTTCAATCACCCATTTCACATCGCCTTCAGCCTGGGTCAGCAACGAAATGGCGTTGTGTTCCGGGAATGAAGTCACAAACAATGGTCCATCCCGAAAAGAAAAATAACCTCTGAGTTTTGAGGCTGACCAGCCAAGAAAGCACCATTCGCGAGCCGAAGGTGGAAGGGTTATTCCAAGTTCCAATTCAAGTTTTTCGAGCCGTTTTATATCCGGCTGAGGTCTGAAATTGAGACCCGTCCAGGCGTGAATAAATTGATAGATATGCTCCCACCGGTCTGACCAGTCGTG
>DAOQNB010001050.1:0-2372 GCA_035335845.1 Acidobacteriota bacterium
TTTCTTGTTCCAGTTTGATGACTTCGGTCAGATCCTGAAATGAAAAGACATAACCAGTTACAGTCGAAGCTTCACTAATCAAAGGGGATGCACTAAATCCAAGATGGACTATCCGGCCATCCTGTGCGGTACAATCAACATCAAACCGGGGGAGTCGCCTGGTGGGTTGGATTTCGCTTTGATCAAAGAGACTAAAGGCAGATAAATCACCAAAAACATCATAAAAATGACGACCTCGAACCCGAGCTGCCTGATAGCGAGTAATTTCTTCAGCCGCCCGGTTAAATGACAGAACAGTGCCCGTTAAATCAGTAGTCACTAATCCACTATTGATGCTTTGAACAATTCGTTCGTTAAATGCTCGTAAATCAGCCAGATACCGGGTAGCTATCTCTAAATCAGAATCGCTACGGCGTAATCGTTCAGCCAGTTGTCCGCCCAGGATCGTCAAAAGCAAAAGTGCCAGTGCATAGAGTGGCAGATTGTTTTGTTGCGTACTTTGGAGAAAGCGACCGTCGTCAAAAAGGACTTTGAAGTAAAAAAGAGCCACAAGGGTGGAATAACTCAGGACACATCCAATCCCAACGCTTAATACTCCTGGCCGAGGGAGCACCATACTGGCCCCCAGGACAATGACTAAATACAATGGTGCCAGTGAGAAATCTGATGCACGCATCAAATAAATCAACCAGGTTGTGAGCAAAACATCAATAAACACCTGGATATACAATTGGACGCCATAATGCTCTGAAAGTCGAAGCGCAACAAAATATCCAACTGAAAGCAAGCAGACAGAGGCCGCAAAAATCAAGAGGGGCTTCAAGTCCAGATTCGGATTGTAGGAGGCGTTGACGATAATGCCTAATCCCAGCAACGTAATAACGATGACCAGACGTGAAAGAATTAAGCTCAATACGCGGGTATACATAGCAAATGAATAAGGCCAACCAGAGTGATTATGGGTGCGATGAGTTGTGATGCTTGTCGTGGTGTGAGTTGTGAACCCCAACCAAACCGCATTGTACACTGTTGGATACCAACCCAAAAGAAAACGGGAGTGTTCCCCTGGAGCACTCCCGTTCTCAAACTGATATCGGCCAACGGTAATTTATTTGCTTGCCAGTTTACCAACCAGTACGAACAACGGCATATACATAGCAATCACGATGCCGCCGATGGTAACACCAAGAAACCCGATCATCACCGGTTCAATCAATGTCAGAAGATTGGCAATTGCGCTATCAACTTCTTGCTCATAAAAATCCGCAATTTTTCCAAGCATTGCATCAAGTGCACCAGTTTGCTCACCAACTGCGATCATTTGACACACCATTGATGGGAAGACCCCTGACGCTTTCAACGGTTCAACAATGGTCTGGCCTTGTTCAATTGCTGCCCGAACTTTGTAGATTGCTTCACCAATAATCACATTCCCTGAGGTCTTCGCGGTAATATCCAGTGATTCCAGAATCGGAACGCCGCTTGACAGAAGCGTTGCGAGGGTGCGGGAAAAGCGAGCGACCGCTACTTTAAGCAAGATCGGCCCAATCACCGGAATCTTGAGCATTAATTGATCAATATTTCTTTGACCGCCGGGGGTAGCATAATAGGACTTTAACCCATAGGAAGTCATACCGATGAAGATGACCAGTATCCACCAGTAGGAACCCATAAAGTTACTGATCATGATCACAATTTCAGTGGGGAGGGGGAGTCGTTCCCCAGGGCCTAACAACCCTTCAAAAATGGTTTTAAAGGCAGGAATCACCACAATCATAATGATTGAAATCACAACCACCGCCAGGATGATAACGGCTGAAGGGTAAATCAATGCCGAGACCACATCTCCCTTTAACTTGACAATCTTTTCAATAAAGATTGACAGTCGTTGCAAGATCACATCCAAAATACCGCCGGTTTCACCGGCTGCCACCATGTTGACATACAATTGTTCAAACACTTTAGGGTGGCGCGACATCGAGTCTGACAGAGTCATTCCTTGTTCAACGTCGGCTCGAACTTGTAACAGCACCTGCTTGAAATACTTGTTTTCCTGTTGCCCACCAAGGATTTCAAGGCATTGAACCAGTGGTAACCCGGCGTCAATCATCACCGAAAACTGTTTGGTGAAAATAGCGAGTTCTTTCGCTTTGACCTTTTGGGAACCGCCAAGCCGGGGAACAGAGACTTCTTTCCCTTTTTCCTTGGCGCTGAGTAAGGAAACTTTGTCCCGGCGAAGAAGTTGCTCGAGTTGATCGCGGCTGGGGGCAAATTTTTCTCCAACAACAACCTCATTCAGGTGATTGCGTCCCTTATAAACAAACGTTGGCATAACTGGTCTGCTCCTTACATCTCAGAAGTGTCTGGCTTGA
>DAOQNB010001051.1:0-2370 GCA_035335845.1 Acidobacteriota bacterium
TTGGACCAATTTTTCAGGGGCTCGGCCCTTGTCGTTCATCAGTGGGTGCGTTAGATTAACATTTGCCGTTCAACTTCGAAAAAGTCTTGATTCAGACCAGGTAAATTAAAATTTAATTTACCTCACCCCGTACGGCTGGCGTTGGGCTATGATTTCAAAAATGCACTATTTAAAAGAAGCCGTAACTGAGCCTTTAAATATTTGGGCGATGGTGGGTTTTGCGGCTGCAGCCGCCTTTACCGCTGCTTCACAAGGAGAAAGCTGGCTGCCATTGGCAGCGGGGCTTTCGGCTGAGGTGGCCTATCTGGCGCTGGTGCCAACCAGCAACTTCTACCGCCGACTGGTCGAACGACGCGAAGCCCAACGCAATCTGGAATTGCGGCGGCGCGAGCGCGAGGAACGTATCAAGTCGTTTGACCCTCGCGAACGTGAAGCCGTTGAATACCTCCGCTGGATGAAATCAAAGATTTACGACAACTACAAAAAATTCACTGGTCTCAAGGAAATCCCCCTCTCGATTAACTGCCTCGATTCGATGTGGGAATCCTTTGTGGATTTTCTGGACATGTATCGTCGCCGTAAATATCACCTGCGTTCGGTCAACCGGCAATCCATTTTGAACCAGATTATGCAGACCCAGCGCGATATGGCACGGGCCGATGGGCCAACCCGGATCTTGATGGAAAAAAATCTGGAATTGCTCAACCGGCGACTGGCTACCTTTGATGATATTGAGCGTAGCGTCCGGCATGTTGAAGAACAATTAAAGTCAATCGAAAATTTCTTCTCTCTGGTCAATGATCAGGTGGTCACCATGAACACCATGGAAAGCATTACCACGCTGGATTCGACCTTTGAAACCCTGCTGGCCAATATTGAAACGACCAAGCAGATTCTTGAAGAGACCAATCCGATTATGACCACGCTCAATACGATTGAAAACATCAATAACAGCCCGGCGCGACCACAACCCCAGATGCGGGTTCATCAATAAGCCCGGTCTCCAACTTGATTTTCCTGAAACAGCCGCTGGAACGTGTTTCCACGCGGCTGTTTCGGCTTTTAAATCGAAGGAGTTACCATCTGGGGAAATGAATTTTGAAGGGAGGGACTCCTGGTGAAAAAAGACAGCAGTTGCGCCTTTTTTCCCTACCGAGTTCCTGCTATCTTTCTCGTTGGACTCTCTTGCAGATCACTTCAATTGCCTCAGTCGTCACTTTTCAAAATAAACCCATCGTGCCGTTCCAGTGTCTGATTCCTGCTCAGTTGCTTTCACAGGCAGCGGATGGGGCACCAATTGTGGTCGCGCCTTTCATCTTAGGTTCATTTGATTTCTGGACACATAGCTTTGACCCGCACTGAGGTCAAGGTGTATCTGACTTGCAGCGGGGGCAGGTCAATTGCTTGCAAACTACTGAGTGCAAAGACTTTTAGAGTGGAGAGGAATATACCCAAATGAGTACTGGTGAATTAGCACAAGATTGCCTCCCGGATGTGCTTCGCCGGCTATATGTC
This sequence comes from Acidobacteriota bacterium, assembly GCA_035335845.1. Lineage (GTDB taxonomy): Bacteria > Acidobacteriota > Blastocatellia > Chloracidobacteriales > Chloracidobacteriaceae > JACQXX01. The sequence continues at coordinate 1,516 of DAOQNB010001051.1, forward strand.
AACCGCGAGAGTGGGGAACTGAAACTCAGCTATCGCGGGCGACAAAAGGCTATTTATTTTGAGCTTGGCGCAATTATTTTTGCTTCCAGCGATGCGAAGGAAGATCGTATTGGTGAGACCATGATGCGCCATGGAACACTCTCACAAGCTGATTTTGAGCGGGCTTCAGCCATCATGCGCCCTGGAAAACGCTTTGGGCAAACTCTGGTTGAGCTGGGCATTCTCTCGGATCGTGACTTGCTGATGAATGTCACATTTCAAATCCTGGATATTGTGTATTCTGTGTTTGAATGGCCGGCTGGCACCTATGAATTTACCCCACAGGATAATGTCGTTCCGGCTGATTTGCGGCTTGATCTCTCAACCGCCAGCATTATTTTAGAAGGAGTTCGGCGGATTAAAGACTTTCAGTTGATTCAGCGCGGACTTGGCGATTTAAACCGGTTGATCGGGCCAAGCACCAGCCCCTTGTTACGCCTGCAAACCCTTTCACTCAAACCAATTGAGCGTCAAATCATTGATGCCGTCAAAGAGCCCATGAACGTGCTGCAGCTCTTACTGGTGGTTGGGGCACCTCCGGATGTTGTCCTGCGCGGTACCTATGGACTACTTTCGGCTGGTGTTTTAGAACGGCTTGGCGCGCCAAAAATCAATAAAAAAACCGGTCGGATTTCAATTCCGAAATCACTTTATGCTCAGGCGGCTCAGGCGCAGCCCGTGGTTACCGAAGCTGAAGTTCCCAATACCAGCAATGATCCGGCGCTCATGGAATTGATTGGGAAATTGCGAGATCGTCTGATGACCAATGATCCCTATATCATTTTGGGAGTGACGTGGCATTCGACCCAGGATGAA
>DAOQNB010001052.1:0-2369 GCA_035335845.1 Acidobacteriota bacterium
AGTATCATTTTTTGTTTAATCTTTTAACTACCGAGTAGTTGAGTTATCTTGAATTGAAACCCAATTCCTCCCCATTTTTATGTCAAAGGTCAATCAATGGTTGGTTTGGCATTGTCGCAGGGCTGGCAGGAAAGCGTGATGAGAGGTGTGGGACCGTGATTGGGAAAAACCCAAAATACAGCAAAACCACCGGCGAACGCTTGAAGCTGTTTTCCCCGGTGGTCTGATGTTTCTGTTAGGGGTCTAAAGTCCAATGGTGCGAAAATGGGTAGACCCCAACAAAGGGACGAAAACTCTCACAGGAATTCTGACACCCCCTTACCAACACTGATTTTCTGGCTCAATCACCCCTCCCGGATTTCCTCCCTTTTGAATCGCAGTATTTCGGGAAGGTTCAAACCGACAGAGTCGCGCAGCTTTTCGACAGAGTCGCGCAGCTTTTCGTCTGAAAAATCATACTCGCCGTGGAGGTTGATGTGTTGCCAGGAAACGACCGAGCCGTTTTTGATGGCCGCGAGCAGCCCGGTTCTCCGTTCATTGGTTTGCGCTTCCTGAAGTTGCTGTGTCAGGTAGAGATAATTCCAGCAGATGATCGCGTTCTTGATCAGGCGGCGGCATCCTTCCGCCAGATCTTGCTCTGCTTTGTCAGCCTGAATGATTTCCTGGTCATGCCCGAAGGAAATGGCTTTGGAGAATTTCTGTGAGCTTTCGACCTTGTTGAGCTGCTTCTCAATAGCTTGGCGAAAGACCACGTCATCAATAGACATTATTGGTGATAAGGAAATCGCAATTGTAAGTGCTTTTAAATCAACAGTCGAAATGAGGCAAAATCCTAACTCCGATAATGTCTAATGTATTTGGGTGTTTTTGCATATCCCCTCGAAAAGGTATATTTCAGATTAAACCTGATTTCGGAATATCCTGGATACTGTCGTAAATAAGAAAGTTACCTAGTTTTTGACTTCTGGAAACTACAATTATCGGGAAGGTCACTGACCGCTACCCTCGAAAACCTGATTCCCTGCAAATAGTTGATAAAAATTGACCTTTCCCTGTAGAAGTTTCCTGTAGATGTGTCTAGTACCTGCTTTGGGACAATACACGTTAACCCCTAATTTCCTACCTTGAGCAAAATGGCCGAAGGCAGTTATCAGCGGCGGTGTGAGGCTGTTCCTGGAACCTCTGGCGAGGAACACCAAGTAATTTGGCCATTGCGAAGCCAAAAATGGCAGTGACAGCCTCTGATCCGCAAGATTGAAGGATGAATGGTAAGGGTTCGGTCTGGATGTTTTTCGATTGTCCAGCAGGGTCTAGATGTGCGAACCAAATTAAGTTCAATAACAGTATTACAACCTCCAGGACATTTCATAGCGGCAAACCAGATGTACCCTTTTTCTCCCACCAAATACACAATTGAGTCGTTCATTTTTTCCGGAACCTCCTCAACTTCAAGGAAACGAAAAACGGGTTGCCGCTTTCGAAACCAACTTCGGATAGTTTCCAACATCCACTCCCAAAATTGTTTGATTGGATTCAAAATAACCTTCATAAGCTCAGTTGGGGATAGTCAAGGAGCGGCTCAATGTGGCCACGTCCGATGTCGCGTTTTAAAGCGGGGCAATCATCTGTTTCCGGGCCTGGGTAAAGTGCCATATGCGAAAGGCTTAGCCGACATTGGGCAAAACCTGAATTCCCGTCTGTCCGAAAATCGTGCAACCGAGAAAGCATTTCGTTGACTCCAAAGGCCGCTGCCGCCAAATTTACACTTATGACGCCAGGTCGTTCTTCCTGAACTCCGATAATGTACTTTTCCCGTTTCAATTCTTCATAACGGTCTGGATCGGTCCGTTGCAAGCCCTCAGCCTCGATTGTTTCACGGGTAATGGCACCCCGGCTGAGAAGACTAGATTTTCCAGGTTGTAAATAGTGAACGGCGGTGGTGACGGATTGTATTTCGCCATTTCCGTCAGCTTCAATTTTGCACCCGAGATCAAAGTAGGGCAGGATATAAAAGGTTGCGAGCCGATTTAATAAAGCTCTCCCTTCAGCCCGATCCATACAGCCGAAAATAAGGTCGCACCCTGCCAGTGCCAAAACCGCCCGTCTTTCAAACAAACTGGCTTCCAACCCGATGACGGTGGTTCCGAACCCAATTTTTTGAATCGCTTCAGTCAGGACCTGGACTTTGGGACGATGAGCATCGGCATCGGCTTTCGTAGCGTTCAGAATCCGGTTGAGATTCCTTTCTTCGACACAATCCGGATCAACCAGAACCAATTTACCAACGCCCAGGCGAGCCAACTGTTCAATTACGGGACTTCCGATTCCGGAACAACCAACCACTCCAATATTCAACTGCTGGAGCAACT
>DAOQNB010001053.1:0-2349 GCA_035335845.1 Acidobacteriota bacterium
ATGGCTTCCTGAAAAAACAAAAATAAAGTGGCCGGCTATTGTTCCTAAGTTTGGCACAAGGTGCAACCTTTTAGGGTTCAGGGTTCAGGGTTCAGGGTTTGAAAGGACGAAAAGGACAAAAAAGATAAAAAATTGCCCCCCCAACCCCTGGACTCCGAACGCTATAAGCGCCAGCGATAAGAAAAACCGGGTTTCTTCCGTTGGCATTGAACGATTCCTTTGCCGAGCCTGGGCCGCGTCCTGGTCGTGCTCGTGGGCTTCGCGCCACGGCTATTGAACAGACACCCCTCGGGCCTGAAATCCTTATCCTGGCGCTTATGCCCCTGCCCTGTCTTTTAAACCCTGAAACCCTGACAAGGTGACCGAATGACAAGGTAAGAGGGTGATTTTTTTCATCCCTCATCCTTCATCCCTCATCCCTTCCGAAACCCCTGAACCCTGAACCCTGAACCCTAATCCTCACTTTTGCCCAAAAATCCACAAATGCCAGCCAATACGGTGGGCCAGCGGGAGTTCGATAAAGCGTGGCAACAACGGCCCAATCAACGGAAGCCAGCGTTTGTTGAGAAAATGAACCTCGGTTTTGACCTGCGAAAACATCGAGAAGATCCGACGCACTTCCGCCCGGCTGTACACCCGCGCCAGCGGATTTCCGACGCCGTCAGTGTTTTGGTTTAAGAATTCCTCAGTTGAAAAAAACCGCTGTGGATCCTGTTTCATCCGTTGTTGCAGCTCTTTTAGCCGGTCAAGGTCTTCGCCGGTGAGAAGATTCGCCAGTTTCGGCCCCCAGGAAAACCGAAACAACTGCGCGCCTAACCGCCGAAAAAACAGGATGTTGCCATAGTAGTTATATGAATTTCGGTGATAGAGCATCACCATCGCTGTTCCACCAGGGCGCAGGACGCGGTGGACTTCGCGGATGGCCTGTTCGGTATCCGGTGTGTGGTGCAGCACGCCGTGGGAATAGACCAGATCAAAGGTGTTGTCAGCAAACGGGAGGCGTTCGGCATCGGCAATCTGGGTGCGGCCTGGAACGCCATACATCCGCAGGCGTCGTTCGGTGGTTTGAGCGGCGGTTTCGGTGAGGTCTACGCCAAGGTAATCAGCTCCGGCGCGAGCAAACTGGAGCGCATCCGTCCCCAGCCCACAGCCGATTTCAAGGACTTTTTTGCCCTTCCAGCGCGGGAAATCAACGACTTCCTTGATGTGGCCTTCGGTCGCGTAGCGGTGGGCTTCAATCGCGTCGAAAAATTCGCGGGTGCCAAATTCGACATTGGCAAATTTGAGTCCGCAGGGGTTGTGGTTCCAGAAGTCGCGAACCTGAGCTTTAAGCTGTTCGGCTTCCATCGGTGAAAGAGCAGGCATAATCATCAAACGAAACGACTCCGTTCCAATTCAGATTCCCATTCATTGGGTAGCAAATCAAAGTAAGCAATCCCCAACCGTGAAGCAAAGTGAATAAACTCAAAGCGGGGCATTGCTAAGAACTCACCAGCTTTTCCGCTTGAAAGCACTCCACGGCGATATAACTCCAATACAATCAACTCATTGACCGCTTCTGGCAATGGCTGGTTCAATTGATTGAGGATTGGGATCAGTTGCTGATTGAGGTCAAGGTGGGCTGAAGTCATAGGGATTTCTTTCTCTGTTTTTTCTTCAGTTTGAGCCAGGATTGAAACTTTTTGATGGCAGCCGTTTGGCCATTCTTCTGACATTCGGAAATCAGGGTTTGAATCTCATTGCGCGTGATTTCCGTGAAGGTTGAGCTTTGTTCAGTTGGCGCATATCCAGCCTCCGAAAGAACATAGATCATGAAGCCCTTTCGTTCGTCATAGCGCCAGATTTCTGGAATGCGGAACGTTTCATAAATGGCAAACTTGGCCAGCGAGCCACTGCTGATATCAATTTCAATGATGAGATCAGGTGCCGGGTCAACTGTAAAATCCAATGCTACTTTCCGGCGGATGCGTGGTTCATTCGCCAGATAAAACGATCCGTCTGGTTCTGCCGAAATTGCCACATCCTCTCGTTCAAGCCTCATTGCACCACAGGCTTCAATCGGTTGCTTGAAGCTTTCCGCCAGTAAAATGACAATTCGAGTGAGAAACTGGGCCAGTTGTTCGTGCAACCGCGATGGACTCATAATTTCCAAATTGCCGTGAAGAAAAGCCAGATGTGTTGCCCGATTATCTCCTAAATCAGCACTCAACTGCTTGTAGGTCGCCCAGGTCACATTGGAGAGGACCACCAGTTGCTCGGTTTGAAGTGGAGTTTGGGTTGGTGCAGGCATATTCGAGTTCCGGGTTCCGGGTTCCGGGTTCCGGGTTCCGGGTTCCGGGTTCCGGGTTC
>DAOQNB010001054.1:0-2349 GCA_035335845.1 Acidobacteriota bacterium
AAGTTCCTCAAACCGGTGTATATTGGTGACACCATAACGGCACGCGTTGAAGTTTTGGAATTTCATGCCGAGAAAAAAATTCTGGTGGCTAAAACCGAATGCCTCAATCACCGTGGTGAAACGGTTTTAACCGGAACTGCTAAACTCTTGGTGCCATGAAAAATTTGAAGGATCAGGCCGTCTATCCCTGACAATTCAATTTTGCTGCTTCTACCGGATTTTGTGTTGGTGGCGAATCAGCCGAAACTGCCAAGTCTGTACCACCCGCGTCAGTGGGTGGGCCTTTTTGTTTCTAACCCCACCTGCTCACGCGGGTGGTACTGACAATCCCTGACGAGACACTCTGGCTTGTGCCCAAATCCTGGCTGGGCTTCGGTTTGACAAAAATCTCATCAAAAGCTTATTGCAGGAGCGTGTTATGCGGGAATCAGTAATTTATCAGGAAATTTTAGAAGGAGGACTGCAGGAAGGCTTGCAACAAGGCTTGCAACAAGGTCAGGTTCAAGGAGAGCGATTTATTTTGTTGCGAATGCTGACCCAGAAACTGGGCACCTTGCCTGAAAATCGAATTTCGCAAATTGAACAATTACCAGCTTCGTCTCTCGAAGCCTTTGCCCTGGTTCTCTTTGAAATTGCCTCGGTTGAGGACGTTCAAAGCTGGCTGGCATCGCATCCGGTTGAGTAACTACCACTTCTGACTCTGGATTTCGAGTGTATCAAGGGCTGCCTGCAGTTCTGCTTGTTGGGCAGCCATCTCTATTTCAGTTGCCTGCCGTGTCACGACAATCGGGCGACCATAGGCAATCCGGGCGCGTGAAAAGGGCTTTGGCACCCGAAACCGGTCCCAGCTTTTGAATTCCCAATACTTTTCCGTGGTGACACACATTGGCAAAATTGCTGCTCCACTCAGGCGAGCCAGCATGACGGCTCCAGGTTTGGCTTCATATTTCGGCCCTTTTGGACCATCAATGGTAAAAGCGGTATCGTGCCCATCACGAACGCAACGGGCCATTTGTTTGAGTGCCTGAATACTGCCTCGGGTGGCTGAGCCGCGTGAGGCGCCGTAGCCAAAAAGCTGAATGACCCGCGCGATGATTTCTCCGTCAAAACTCTGCGACGTCATCACCACAATTCCTCGTCGCTGAAAGAACAACGTGGCGCCCAGGATTCGATTGTGCCAGAAGGTATAAATAATCGGCGTGCCTTCAGGAACGTCGCCGCGTTTGTCAGCCGGATCGGCGGTTCCTTCTCCGGTTTTGTCCCAACGCAGTGTGAGGCCAATTCCCGTAAGCACCAGATATGTCACATATGCAACGAGATGAATCGTCAGCCGCTGCCGGAGTGTGTACCCACTCAGGTCAGCGGCCTGGTACGGATCCGTCCCAAATGGAGAAACAGGCGGTCGGTCACTCAACGCGGGTTCTTATTCCTTTGTAAAGTCTGCCAGGGAGGCCAGATAGGACAGTTGGCGATATTGATCATGGAATCCTAATCCATAACCGACAATCATGTCCTCCGTGCGTGAAAACCCGACAAAGTCAGGCTTGATCTCAACCTTGCGAAAATCAGGCTTGTCAATCAGTACCACTGATCGAATCGAGTTGGTACCAAGGGACTGGATATGTGAGAAAAGAAAGTCGAGCGTGACGCCGGTATCGAGGATTCCTCCGACCAGAAGAATGTTTTGGTCTTTCAGATCAGTCGTCGTCGAGTAAATGATGCCTTTATGTCCAGCCTCATGTTGTTCGGTGGCTTTCATAAAACCGCACCGCACTGGTCGCTGAAAGGCCCGCAACAAATCAGAGAGAAACATAAAAGAATCTTCCAGCAGACCGATCAGCGTCAGGTCCTGACCCTCATAGGCGGTTTCAATTTCCTGCGCCAGTTCCTGAACCCGGGTTTTAATTTCCTCTTCGTGGACAATGACTTGCAGGTTGTCAGACATAAAGTAATCTCCTTACCAGAAAAAATGCGAGAAAGCCCCGCCCTCAACCGTGAAGCGGTAGGACGGGGGATGAATCGCAGCCGAAAAAAGAGTTGCCCCACTGAGGTGGCAAGTTTAAGTATCAACACACCGTCAGCTTTTGAAAGCAACTTAATCCGAAGAGCCGAAACGCCCGGAGGCGGTGTGATTGAACTTGAAAGCGACTTGGCTCTCAGCGAGCCGGTCACTGACCTCCTGGATCGACGGAAAAAGGGTCGTGACTCTGAATGAAGCACGATCCGGTATCCAGCGCCATCGAACCTTGGCGTCCGGCCTGAAAGCAATTTCAGGACCCTGCGTGGTCGGTACGGGACTGGTGGACTGGTCACAGATGCGACAGCGGGAACTCGGTTCCCAAACCGGTG
>DAOQNB010001055.1:0-2341 GCA_035335845.1 Acidobacteriota bacterium
AGAACCAAGAACCAAGAACCAAGAACCAAGAACCAAGAACCAAGAACCAAGCACCCAGCACCAAGCACCAAGCACCAAGAACCAGTCACCAGGAATTCAGCTCCACGAAAGAGACGGTCATGGCCCAGCAAAATCCATATTTGAATCGGGTGGCAATTAAAGACCACACTCAGTTTTTTGGACGGCGGAAGGAAGCTTCGCGCATTTTTTCGCGTATCGGCGCTTCACGCCCACAGTCAATTTCAGTGGTCGGAGATCGGCGGATTGGTAAATCCTCGCTGTTGAACTATTTATGTTCTCCGGTGATTCAAAAGCAATTTCTGGATCGCCCGGAAAACTACGTTTTTGTCTTTATGGATTTGCAGCAACGGCGCAACCTGTCGCTCAAGGATTTTCTGCACGAGTGGCTCCAACAGCTTCAACGGGCTTTGGGGACGGGAAGTCTCACGATCAATGGCGATTATGATGCCGTCCGTGATGCACTGGAACTGCTGCAGGCGCGGCGTAAAAAGTTAATTGCGGTGTTTGATGAATTTGACGTTGTGACCACCAACCGGTTGTTTTCGGCTGACTTTTTTGCCTTTTTGCGGTCGCTGGCCAATAACTATGAAGTGGCCTACATCACATCATCCGGACGCGATTTACAAGAACTCTGCCACACTGATCAAATTGCCGATTCGCCGTTTTTCAACATTTTCACCAATGTATATTTGCGCCAGTTTGCACCCGATGAAGCACTGGAACTGGTGACCCGGCCTTCAGCCGCAGCCGGACTTCCACTGGAACCCTATAAAGACGACATTTTCAACCTGGGCGGCTATTTTCCGTTTTTTCTGCAAATTGCCTGTTCCAGTTTTTTTGAGCATTTACAGGATGGGTCACCGGTGGATCGTCAGGCTGTCGAAGATACTTTTCACGATGAAGCTCGCGCCCATTTTCGCTACATTTGGGATCACTTTGACGAAGAAAAACACACGGTGTGCCGGGCCATTGCTGAAAATTCAGCCGTGGCCAAAGAGCAAACCCACGTGTTTCAGGATTTGAAGCGCTCTGGCTATGTGATTGAGGATGCTGGCGGTCTCCGGTTATTTTCCCGGAAGTTTGTCGAGCTTGCCAGTCGGGTTCCGCGCTCAACGCCTTCGATTACGGGGAGTCACCCGGTTGTACCAGCCGTTCTGCCCGTTCCGGAACTATCATACTTTGAAATTCCAGCCACCGATCCAGCGATTGACAGCAGTATGCTCTCAGGCGAAATCACCCGACGGTGGGCGAACCCCAGCCAGCAACCACCGCCACAAGCGACCATTCCAGCCCAGATTGGACGGTTTTTGCTCCGGGAACGCATTGGCGGTGGCGGAATGGGTGATGTGTTTCTGGCGCGTGATACCGAACTCGGGCGGTTTGTGGCGCTCAAAATCTTGAAGCCGCGCTATGGCAATGATCAGGAAATCCGGCGGCGGTTTTTGCGCGAAGCCCGCATGGCGTCAAGCCTCAACCATCCGAACATCGCCACGATCTATGAAATCGGTGAAATATTGGAAGTGCCCTATCTGGTGATGGAGTATGTGCGCGGGCGGACGCTCAGTCAGTGGGTGAAAGAAGACGGTCCGATGCCAATTTCTTCAATTCTGCACATCGGCGCCCAAACCGCACGGGCGCTGCAGGAGGCCCATTCCAGCGGGATTATCCATCGGGATATCAAGTCATCCAATCTGGTGGTCAATAAAAAGGGCGATGTCAAAGTCCTGGATTTCGGACTGGCCAAACCAGGGTTATTTCACCTGCATCGGCCACAAGATTCTTTGGGAGATGACGCCGAACTCAAAGTGATTCCAGACATTACGGAGCCAGGAATTCTCGTCGGGACAGTAACCTATATGTCACCGGAACAGGCCCACGGTGAAGCCGAAATCGGGCCGGCAAGCGATATTTTTTCGCTGGGAATTGTGCTCTACGAAATCACCACCGGGAAACTGCCATTTGATGGTCAAACCTACTTCCAAACCATTGAAGGCATTACCAAACGCGAACCCAAACCAATTCAGGAACTCAGACCCGAAGCACCTCAGCGTTTAATTGACGTTATCAACCGGGCCCTGCGCAAAGCTCCTGAGGATCGGTTCCACTCAGCCGCCGAAATGGCTGAAGCATTGGAAGAATGAAGAGTTGAGAATGAAGAATTGAGTATCTGGTGCTTGGTGCTTGGTTCTTAGGAATCAATACTTTTGAAGAAGAACCAAGAACCAGGTATTTTCTTCATTCTTCATTCTTCACTGCTTTCGGCCTTCAAACAAGGCCACCATTTGACGGCCAAAGGCGATTGGTTCACGTGAAGGCGTCC